>NZ_AP024233.1:2530000-2687500 GCF_025998535.1 Desulfolithobacter dissulfuricans
TGAGTTCCTCATTATCAGAGACCTGTATCACCTGCCGGATCGCATTGGCGGCTGCAGGGTTCAGGGTGGAGCCGAGGCGTTCCAGGGCCTTGAGCTGGAGAGACGGGTCCTTTGCCTTAAGGTCCACCAGCGCCACGGCGATTGCCAGAGCTTTGCGCACCCGGGAGTCCGCCTCCCCGGCCAGCCGCTCCCGCAGTACTCCGGCAAGGGCTGGCTGCGGATTGGCCAGCATCCTTGTTACTGCGGCCAGACGCCTGTCCGGATCGGAATGGGTGAGATCCATACTGGCCAGCACTGACTTGATCTGTGTGCGCAGACTGTTGTTAATGGTAATTTTCTTGAGCGCCCGTTTCTTCACCGTGCCCAGGGACTGGCCGCTGATCACATCGGTGATGTGATATTTGCGTCCATCTTTTTCCCCCTGGACAAGAACGCCATCCTTTTTTGTGTAATAGAGGTTGCCCTCAAGCAGCATCTTAAGAATTTTTTCAGCCTTATCGCTGCCGCTTATCCCGAGCTTTTCAATGCCCTCGGCCTTAGCCTGGAAACTCTGCTGCCTGAGCAGAACGATTGCTTCGTCAAGGCCTGCGTTCTCGGAGGCGGCAAGACACGGCAGGACCGCAAACGCTGCAAGCAGCAACACGGCAACAAACAGCCTCAAGGCGTATCCGCTGTATGGAAACGGGTAACAGTTCATCTCGACCCCTGGGGTATCCTCTCCCAAAATCAAACAGTACAGAAAGACGGGGGCGGCAGAAGACCGCCCCCGTTACAGCTGGCCGGTCAGATTATTTCTGTCCCGAACATTTGCCGGTTTTCACGTTGTAGTTGCCGCAGGCAAGGGGCTTGCGCCAGTCAGAGATAATATCTCTGGAGCCTTCCAGGTAATCCGACCAGGCATCACCCACCACACTGCCGGGGGTCTGCCAGACGACCTCGAACTGGCCATCACCCTGGATCTCACCGATCAGAACCGGCTTGGTGATGTGATGGTTGGGCATCATGGCCGCATATCCACCGGAAAGATTGGGTACGGTCACGCCGATAATGGCTTCCTGCACCGCATCAGGATCGGTAGTCCCGGCCTTTTTCACTGCCTCGACCCACATGTTGAAGCCAATATAATGAGCCTCCATGGGATCATTGGTCACCCGTTTGTCACTCTTGATGAACTTCTGCCAGTTCTCGATAAAGGCATCGTTGATCTCAGTATCCACACTCATGAAGTAGTTCCAGGCAGCCAGGTGCCCGACCAGGGGTTTGGTATCAATACCGGAAAGCTCCTCTTCACCGACCGAGAAGGCCACAACCGGAATATTGTCAGCCGTTACACCCTGATTCCCCAGTTCCTTGTAAAAAGGAACGTTGGCATCGCCATTGATGGTGGAGACAACCGCTGTTTTCTTGCCCTGAGAGCCGAACTTCTTGATCTCGGCCACAATAGACTGCCAGTCGGAATGACCAAAGGGGGTATAGTTGATCATGATATCTTCCGCAGCCACTCCCTTGGATTTGAGGTACGCCTCAAGAATCTTGTTGGTGGTCCGGGGATAGACATAATCGGTACCGGCCAGGACCCAACGCTCAACCCCCAGCTCGTTCATCAGGTAATCAACCGCCGGAATAGCCTGCTGGTTCGGCGCCGCGCCGGTATAAAAGACGTTTTTCGAGGATTCTTCACCCTCGTACTGGACCGGGTAGAAAAGCAGACCATTGAGCTCCTCAAAAACCGGCAGCACCGATTTGCGCGATACCGAGGTCCAGCAGCCAAAAACAGCGGCCACTTTCTCTTTTTCCAGAAGCTCGCGCGCCTTTTCGGCAAAGAGCGGCCAGTTGGAGGCGGGATCAACCACAACAGGCTCCAGCTTCTTGCCCAGCAGCCCGCCTTTCTTGTTCTGCTCATCAATGAGCATGAGCATGGTGTCCTTAAGGGTGGTTTCACTGATGGCCATGGTGCCGGACAGCGAATGGAGCACCCCGACCTTGATGGTATCAGCAGCCTGGGCCACAGAGCCCAGAAGACTTCCCGCCAGCATGGCACAACCGGCGGCAACGGTAAGCAGTTTGTTCTTCATAACTCTTGTACCTCCTTGTTCTGGTTTGTTTATATTCCTGCCCCGAACAACCGGTTTCAGGCATTGTGCTTCAGCCACAATGACTCCAAAAGATGTGCCAGGAGGTAATTCTTTGATTCGCATCAAGCCTTTTCCCTGTTTATACGAAGAGAATAATGATCCTGTTTTATTTCGACAAAAATGAACAACAGCGTACACACATATACATTTTCGTGAAAACGACAGACAAAAACGTTCATTGTCTAACAATTTTGTGCAAAAAATTAAGGATCGATTGCCAGGTGGAAAACTGAAATGCGATATCAGAAAAGTTCAGCAGGGCAACCGGGGGAAACAGGAAAATTTAGCGTGAGAAGTAGCGGGAACGGGAGATTAAACGTGGCAAAGAATCATACCGTATCAAATCAAATCAGATCAGATCAGATCAAATGATATGATATCAAATTCAGAGTAATTCACCCGGAATCACCCATACAGATGTCCCGGGAACATGCGCGCTAATCCGTTAGGCTGGTTACCTCTTGCCACAGATCACCGATACGGAGCGAGCGCTGTGTTTTCAGTTGTCCCACCGCATATTTGATACCAAAAAGGAGAATTTCTCTTTTACGATGTACTTTTATGGTACAATCCAACAAAAACAGGCAGTAAGCACATCTGTCACTCTTCGCTTCCGCCGACATAACATTACCACAAAACTCGTCCTCCGTTATGATTAAGCCTGGCTTATATGAACAACTGATCACCGAAGCACTGCAGGAAGAATTAGACCAGCTCCATTCCCGGTTCGAGATTATTCAATCCCGGATTGACGCAGGAGAAAGCCACTCCGTTCTTGCACAATTCATGGAGAAATTCCTGGAAAGTCTTCTCTCGCAGGCAAAAGGTCCGAACAAGATCAATGCGCAAATAGAAATATGCAATAAGCTCATAAGGCTGGCTGCCAGGGAACTGGAAAACATTTCTGACGGCTGGCCGCAGATCAGGCAAAGTGGAAAACGTCTGCTGCAGATACATGACCCGGCTTTTGCCAGACACCCGAAACCTGAAACGCCCCTGTCTGTCTCCTCGTTACTCACAGCCACATCAGGCGACCCGACCCTGGTTTCACAGCTCAAGCAGGAGATCCTCCACGCCGACCATGTTGACATACTGGTATCTTTTATAAAATGGAGCGGAATCCGGATTATCAAGGACGAACTGGAAGAGGTAACCAGGCAGGGAAGACTGCGCATCATCACAACATCCTACCTTGGCGCCACAGACCTGAAGGCCATTGAGTACCTGCTCCAGCTTCCAAATACCGAAGTCAGGGTCTCCTTTGACACCAAACGAACCAGGCTCCATGCCAAGGCCTATATTTTTCACCGCGCGAGCGGCTTTGGCACCAGCTATATCGGGTCATCAAATATTTCCAATCCCGCAATGACCGACGGTCTGGAATGGAATGTGAAAGTATGCCAGTACGAGTCAGAACATCTCTGGGAAAAAATCAACGCCACCTTTGAGACCTACCAGTTATCCAAAGATTTTGACCTGATTTCCCTTGCAGACCTGCCCCGGCTCGATGATGCCCTGAGCCGTGAAAAAAAGGGTTCCCCTGCCCCGGAAGAACATCTGGCATTTTTTGACATTACCCCCTACCCCTTTCAGCAGGAAATTCTCGACAAATTAGAAGCAGAAAGGACCCTGCACAACAGGACAAAAAATCTTGTTGTAGCGGCAACAGGAACAGGCAAAACCGTGATTGCGGCGTTTGATTTCAAGCGATTTTCCGCCAATACCAACGCTGCCCGCCTGCTTTTCGTTGCCCATCGGGAAGAAATCCTCACCCAGGCACGGGCTGTATTCCGAAATATTTTACGGGATGAAAACTTTGGAGAGTTGTGGGTGGGCAACCATACGCCGCGCCACAAAGAGCAGCTCTTTGTCTCTGTGCAGACCTTTCACCGCCAGGAACTCTGGAACCAGCTTGATCCTGATTTTTACGACTTTATTATTATCGATGAATTCCACCATGCCGCAGCGTCCAGCTACGAAAAACTGACTGATTACTTTTCACCGAAAATTTTACTTGGCCTGACCGCCACCCCTGAACGGGCCGACGGAAAGGACATCCTCAAATATTTCGATGGCCATATCAGCGCCGAAATCAGGCTACCCGACGCGATCAACCGCAAACTCCTCTCCCCTTTCCAATATTTCTGCATAACCGACCGGGTTGATTATTCGCAGGTAACCTGGCGCCGGGGAGGATATGACAAAAAAGAGTTGGAGGCATTGCTTGTCACCGGAGATGACATGCGGGCCAGGCTGATCATAAACAAGGCCAGGGAACTGCTCCTTGACGTGTCCCAGACGCGCGGACTCTGCTTTTGCGTCTCAAAAGAACATGCAGAGTACATGGCCGGGCAATTTACCAAGCATTGCATTCCCGCCCTGGCGCTCACCACGGACACACCGGACCACGAACGAAAACATGCCGTCCGGCAACTGAAAAACAGGGAAATCAACTTCCTCTGTGTTGTTGATCTGTTTAATGAAGGGGTGGATATCCCGGAAATAGACACGGTCATGTTCCTGCGCCCCACGGAAAGCCTTACCGTGTTTCTCCAGCAGTTAGGCCGTGGCTTGCGGCTCTGCGAGGGAAAAGACTGTTTGACGGTTCTTGATTTCATTGGCCAGGCCCATCAAAAATTTAACTTTGAAATCAGATTTCGGGCCCTGCTTGGCCAGACTGCCCGAAAAATTGAAGACGAGGTGGAATCGTCCTTTCCATCACTCCCGTCCGGATGCGTGATCGAGATGGAAAAGGAGGCGCAACGCTATATTCTGGAAAATATCAAAAAGGCCCTCACCCATGCCAACAAAAATCAAATTGTCAGCCGCATTGCCTCCTTTACCAATGACACAGGTCTTCCCCTCACCCTTGAGAACTTTCTCGAACATCACGGCCTGGATCTTGACGACATTTACAAGAAAGCTTCCTGGGCAAGACTTTGCGCCCTGGCCGGCGAGAGAAGCGATTTTCACGACCCGGATGAAATAATCCTGAGCAAGGGCCTGCGCCGGTTCTGCCACAACAACTCCGCGCCACAACTCAACAAGCTCTTGTCATTTTTGCAGGACAAGCAGACCGAATTTGCATGGACCAGCCTGCCCGATGAAACCCGGCTCTTACTGACAATGTTCTGCTTTTCTATCTGGAACAACAGACCACCCGGACAAAGCTTGGAAGAAAACATCACTGCCTTGAAAAAAAACCCGGTGCTCTTTGCGGAAGCCATCCAGTTGATCCGATTGCTGCTCAAAAAAGCAGACACCCTGGTGCATGAAACTTCCCTGCCATTCCCCTGCTCTCTGTCTGTCCATGCCTGTTATACCAGGGACGAAATTTTATCTGGCCTTGGTTTCCTCACTTTTGAGCACAGGGTCAATGTCCGGGAAGGAGTAAAATATCTTTCTGAAATCAAAACCGATGTGTTTTTCATCACCCTCAACAAGACAGAAAAGGATTATTCTCCAACCACGATGTATAAAGATTTTGCCCTGGACGAGACCACCTTTCACTGGCAGTCCCAAAGCACGACCAGTGATACCTCGCCAACAGGCCAGCGGTATATCAACCACCGAAGACTTGGGAACCATATCCTTCTGTTTGTCAGGGAACACAAAAAGATAAACGGCCTGGCCTGCCCCTATTCCTTTCTCGGGCCGGCCACCTATGACAGCCACACTGGCAGCAAACCCATGTCAATCATCTGGAAACTGCACTATCCAATGCCGGGTAAACTTGTCAGAACAACAGCACGCCTGGCGGTGGCCTGATCATGACACAGGCAAGACCCAAAATCATCGATGTTGCAGCCGGTGTTTTTGCGAAAGATAACCAGGTGCTGGTTGCCCGCCGCGCCAAGGGACAGCACCTTGCAGGAAAATGGGAATTTCCCGGCGGCAAGATTGAGCATGGAGAGACACCGGAAGAATGTCTGTGCCGCGAATTCAAGGAAGAGTTTGATGTGACGATTACGGTTGGAGAATATGTGGCCGAGAGTATCCACAAGTATCCAGACAAAAATATCCGACTCCTGGCCTATTACGTTACCTTGATTTCCGGCAATTTTACGCTCAAGGTCCACGACGCGATCAAGTGGGTGGAAATTAAACATCTCTTACAAATAAATCTGGCTGAGGCTGATATTCCCATTGCTGCTGTTCTGGAGCAACAGGAAAATCAACCGGTCCAGCCATAGCCTGCAACAGTGATAGCCAGTAAGTGGACAAGCGATTTTTCCAAACGCATTTCCTCAGAAAACCGTTGCGCTGCAACCTTTTTGAACGAGTACAAAAAAAATACTTGATTATTCAATAAGTTACACATAACAACCCATTGAAAAACTCTTCTTTTCCCGCAAAGTAATTGAACCCATCGGTTAATCGGCTAAAATGCCGAAAAGAGCTATCATACAAAGAAGTTCCGATGGCCATAGGCAAACGCAACAAGCCAGAACAGAAACCGCTCTGAATAGCGGCCAGCGATCTGCCACCCAGGAGCGGACATCCTTTTTATACCCGCCTCAACCGGCTTCTCGAGAAAGACGGTTTCGACGCCTGGCTGGAAGAAAAATGCGCTCCATACTTTGCCAAAGGCGGACGTCCTTCCATTCTTCCAGGTGTTTATTTCCGGATGCTGTTAATGACACTCCATATAGAGCCACTTCATGATCACCTTAATCGGGCCACCCGATGATCGCCGTAATGGAGCCACCCCGTGATCATCATAATCGAGCCAGCCGGTGATCAGGTTAATCGAGCCACTTTACCGGTCGTAACCGGTTCTCGGACTCCCTGACAATCTGGTATATCTCCGTGGAACAGAGCACAATCGTTTCCAGGGAGGTGTACCAATGGCCAACAGGAGGTTCGAGATGTTCCAATACCGTCAGATCCTTGCCTACATGCGCTCCGGCCAGTCGGATCGCCAGATTGCCAAAGCCGGTCTCATGGGACGAGCCAAAGCTTCGGAATTCCGTCGTATCGCAACGGAAAAGGGCTGGCTCTCCCCAAAGAGGCCTTTGCCGGATGACCACACCCTGGCTGCAGTTCTCAAGCGTCCCCGGCGCCCTGCTTCAGGTTCCATTCTGGCGCCCTACCACGAGAAGATCAAGTCTTGGCACAGGCAGGGAATCTCCGGCACCACCATTCATCAGGCACTGGTACGCGATCATGGTTTTTCCGGCAGTTATTCAGCGGTACGCCGGTACCTGCAGCAGCTGAAGAATGACTCGCCAGAGGCCACGGTCATGCTCGACTTCAAGCCGGGCGAGGTGGCCCAGGTCGACTTCGGCAAGGGGCCGAAAATCACGGATACGACCACCGGCGAGGTGTTTTCCACCTGGTTCTTTGTCATGACCCTGGCCTTCAGCCGGCATCAGTATGCCGTGATCGTCAGGGACCAAAAAATACAGACCTGGCTTGGCTGTCACCGACGGGCCTTTGAATTCTTCGGCGGTATCCCGAAAAAGGTGGTGGTCGACAACCTGAAGTCCGCCATCACCAGGGCATGCTGGCGGGATCCCAGGATCCAGCGTTCCTATGCTGAACTGGCCGAAGGCTATGGTTTCCTGGTCTCGCCCTGTCCGCCCAACGAGCCAAGGAAAAAAGGCAGGGTCGAGGCCGGAGTCAAGTATATCAAGCGCAGCTTCCTGCCTTTACGCCGATTCAGAAGCCTTGGTGATGCCAACCGCCAACTGCGCGAATGGATCATGGAGAGCGCCGGCAACCGTGTCCATGGCACTACCAGGCAGAAGCCGCTTTCCCTCTTTGCAGAAGCGGAAAAACACCTGCTCAAGCCCCTGCCGGCCAAGGTGCCGGAGCTGGCGGTCTGGTCTGCACACAAGCTGCATGGCAACTGTCATCTGCAGTTTGAAAAATGCTTTTACTCGGCACCCTACAGGCTGGTCCGCAAACAGCTCTGGGTCAAGGCCACGGAAACGACCGTCAAGATCTTTCACGATCACGAACTGGTGGCGGTTCATCCCCGGAAACACAGGCCCGGCGAGAAATCGACCATCATCGGTCACCTGCCGCCCGATGCCGTGGCCTACCTGATGCGTGACCCGCAATGGTGCCTCAGGCAGGCTGGTGTAACAGGCCCCAACTGTTTACGTCTCATCGAGTCTCTTTTCGCTCACCGAGTCCTGGACAATCTCAGGGCTGCCCAGGGAGTCATCGGCCTTGCCGGGAAGTATGGTCAGGTCCGCCTGGAAGCCGCCTGTCGGCGTGCTCTTTTCTTTGACAGTCCAAAGTACATCACGGTCAAGACCATCCTGGCAAAGGGGCTCGATCAACTGCCCGACGATCCCGTTCCCACACCCCTGCCGGCAACCTATACCGGCAAAGGACGTTTTCAAAGAACATGCTCGAGAGTGGTCACAACCTCTTCGTCCAAGGAGGACTCGATATGCATCCCATGCCCGAACTGATCCCCATGCTCAAGCAGCTGCGCCTCTCCGGGATCATGGATTCCCTGGAGATCCGGAACCGGCAGGCGATCGATGAAAAAATGGCCTATACCGACTTCCTCGCCCTCCTTATCCAGGACGAGGTGGCGCGCCGTACGCAACGAAAATTCGACATGCGGATCAGGCGCGCCGGGTTCCGCAATCAGAAAACCCTGGAGGATTTCGACTTTTCCTTCAATCCCGCCATCAACAAGGCCCAGGTAATGGACCTGGCCACCTGCCGTTTCATGGAGGAAAAGGCCTGTGTCCTGATCGTGGGCCCCTGCGGCACCGGAAAGAGTCACATCGCCCAGGCACTCGGCCATTGCGCCATCCGGCTGGGTCGTGATGTTGTCTTCACGACCCAGACAAAACTGCTCGGTCAGCTCCAGGCCGCCCGGGCCACCAACACTTACGACCGGCGCCTGAATACCCTGGCCAAGGTCGACCTGCTGATCATCGACGATTTTGGACTCAAGCCTCTCCGCACACCCCAGGACGAGGATATCCACGACCTGATCGGCGAACGGTATGAACGACGTTCGACCATCATCACCAGTAACCTGGATCTGTCCGAATGGCGTGACGCCTTTCCCAACAAACTGCTGGGTGCAGCCACCATCGACCGCATACGCCATGGCGCCTATTGCGTGGTCCTCGATGGCAAAAGTTACCGGACCACAAAACCACTGCCAAAACCCCAAAAAAAGGAGGTGGAAAAAACAGAAAAATCGTCTAAAAATTAACCACGTTCGAGAGCCCAAAATGACCACCTGAAAGTGGCCTCATTAACCCGATCATGGATGGCTCCATTAGGTGATCATTAACAGATGCTCTTTGTCGGTTACCTTCGAAGGGTTCCAGTCCGAGCGGTCCATTGCCTGGCATTGCGCCGACCGGATGTCTCTGAAAGAGTTTCTCGGCTATCAGCTGCATGAAAAGCCCCCCTGATCAGTCCAGTTCACGGTTCCTGAACGAGAGAACAAACAGTGGCGGCGCTGACATGGAGCCCAGGTTGCCTGCCGTGAGTTTCTCAAGAATCGTCACCGTTCCCGTGGCAAGGTGGCAAGCGCCTTGGCCGACTCCGATCCGAACTGGCGGAGCGCAGCTTTGCCCTGTCCGGCTGTGATGACGGAGCCGGTCAACGGATGATCTCCCTGGCCGGGGTAGGTGTTTTCAACGGACTGTTAAGATATACAGCGCAGTGTATGGATCACAATCGCGCCTCACAATCTCTATCGCACAGCGTATGCCAACAAAAATGTTTCTGATTACCATCAATCTTCAGCATTGAAGTCGGTGTCGACCTCCCTTGTTTCACGGGACGCCATAAACCCGTCCCTGGGGGCTTGACTGTGGCCATCCAGGCCACAGAAACCCGTGAAACAAGGGAGGCCGACACCTTCATCCATCGGTGGCTGAATTTCAGTGGTAATCACAAAAATGTTTGATTCCGTTCCGTTTTCGCAGGAAGCAGTGAAGATACGAAGAAAATTTAACGAGACAGCAGATAAAAGCTTCAATATTGAAAGCTAACAGACAGATATGCTGCCACTCCCGGCACTGCCGGAAAGGAGCTTTTTCAAGATGCTCGGGCACCAGCAAAACACCCCTGATTTCTACCACACCCATGCCCGGAAATACTTTGAACAAACCCGGGCCATTGATTCATCCCGGTTTCTTGGAGTGCTCGCACACAGGCTGCCCAAAGGGGCCACTGTCCTGGACATTGGCTGCGGTTCCGGGCGTGATCTTCTCTATCTGAAAAACAGTGGGTTTTGCGCAACAGGATTGGAACGTTCTGCAAAGCTTGCCGAACTTGCCCGCAAGTTTTCCGGTTGTCCTGTTATTGAGGGTGACTTTACCTGTTATGATTTTTCCAGTCTCCGGTGCGATGCGCTTGTCCTTGTCGGCGCCCTGGTGCATCTGCAGAAGCCGGAACTCGGCCCGGTACTTGGCCGGATCAGCCAGGCTCTGGAACAGGATGGCCTCATCTATCTTTCCCTGAAACATGGCAATGGACAATACAGGAACGATGATGGCCGCATCTTTACCCTCTGGCAGCATGAAGAGCTGGAAAAAATTTTTACTGGGTGCGGGTTTGTCAATCTCGATTTTTCCAGGAACAGATCTGCAATGAACCCGCACGATACCTGGCTGGGGTATCTGCTGCAGAAACAGGATACCATGTAAAATGACCGGAAAACTTGCCCATTACCTGCAATCATTATCCACCCTGCGGACCGACAAAAACAGAAACCGGTGGTCAGCCGCCACCTGTTTCAGGGCGCCGCACAAATCTTTCCTGCTCCTGTCTATTTTCGATCTGATTGCGTCAGGGTCGATTACAGAAAATTTCATCGAACCGTCGTTTGAGCTGGCAGAGACGTTTGCAGGCTACTGGTCGCTGGTAATGGCACCTGGAACATCCGGTTCCATGTCGTATCCATTTTATCATCTTGGCACCTCCGGGTTCTGGCATCTCCAGCCCCAACCTGGTTTCTCGCATAAAAGAGGACGAACCATCAGCTCGGTAAAACGACTGCGAGAGCTCTACCTTGGCGCACGGTTTGATGACGATCTCTTCCATCTGCTGATCATGGAAGAGTCCCGGGAGATACTGCGCAAGATCCTGATCACAACTTTTTTTGCGCCAGAGGTACAACCTGTCGTGACCAGGCAGGGTCTCATAAACCGTGATGCCGCACAGTACAGTGCCCACCTGTTAGCTGCAGCAGAACCGATGCCAGCCTATGTCACAGCCAGTGAGACGGATGAACAAACCAGATGCAGGGTTCGTGACCAGGGATTCCGCAGGGCCATTGTCACGCTCTATGAACACCGCTGCGCCATGTGCGGCATCCGCATGCGAACCCCGGAAGGGCACACCATTGTGGAAGCCGCCCACATTGTCCCGTGGAGCCGGAGCCACAATGACAGGCCCCAGAACGGCATGGCCCTGTGCCGGCTGTGCCACTGGTCTTTTGACAAAGGGTTAATGGGCGTTGGCAAAGAATATGAAGTGTTGATTTCGCCGGCAGTACGCCGGAACAATAACTTTCCCGGCCACATGGAAACCTTATCCGGCCGAGGTATATTCAAACCAGGTGATGCAACCTTCTGGCCGGACCAGGAATACCTGCAAATACATAGAAAAGAGCGATTCAGAAGGATATCTCACTGACAATTTCCGGGAGGGTATATTTATTTTACATTCCGTATTAAATCAAACCAGATCATGCGATATGATATCATACCATATTACATACGCAATCTCCTTCAATCGCGGCCTCAACCACTGGTTCCGGTGCCTGCTCCCTGCCGGTTATGTGACCGCCGTACCGATAGAAAATCAATTTACCTGATCTGAACATTCAATGAGTTGCTTACTTTATTCTGCGCTTGTTCAGATCAGGGTATCCTTTCAACTGGTCAGCTTCACAATTTCATCTTCAATTTCCTGCGTGAGCCGTTCCAGGATAAAGGAGTTCATACTGTATGGGGTATGATCGGCAATATATTTCAGCTTCATATAGAGTGGCTCCGGGATCCTGAGGGGAATATTCTTTTTGACATCTTCCCGAATATGCGGCTCATCCCAGGGATAAACCGTATCGGTAGTGGTTTTGGACGTGCCGGCACCTGCAGCAAAGGCATCAAGATCGATCTCTTTTTTCCTTGCCGGGGTTGAACGGAGCGGAGTTTTCTTTTTATCAGCCACCATACACCTCTTCAAATAACTGGTTCATTTCTTGAGCCGCTTTCTTGTCCTGTTTCCGTTCAACAACGGATAAACCGTCCCGGGCAGACTTGCGAAAAGCGATACGGTCGCGGATAAGCGACTCTGCCAGGGACAGGTGCTGAAAATCTTCTGCCCTGAAAAAATCCCTGGCCTCCTGGTCCTCATGGACTGCAGGATTGGTGGATACCCTGTTCAGAACTATAAAGACCTGCAGATTTTCATTTAAGCTCCGGGCCATCTCCACCAGATCATCCATTTGCTTGATCGTCCAGATATCAAACTGGAACGGCTGCACAGGAATATAGGCCCGGTCACAGACACCGAGGGAATAACGCAGCTCCATGGAATCGCGTCCACCGGCATCGATAATGATTTCATCGTAGCGCCCGGCCAGGTCACGGATCTGCGACGCCAGGCCCTTGCCGAATTTCTGTACGCAGGCAACCCTGGGTTCAACTTCTGTATCCTCCCGGACCGTAGCCCAGAAAGACGCTGTTCCCTGGCGATCTGTATCCAGCAATAGCACATCTTTTCCCTGCAGGGCCAACATGGCCGCCACATTAGTTGCCAGGGTCGTTTTACCTGTACCTCCTTTTTCGCCACCAAAGAGTACCACACTCATAAAATCATCCCGTTTCAAATAATATCATACCATATCAACCCAAACCAGGTTATACGATATAATATCATATATCATAAACAATGCAACCTGAGATAAAAAAAGCTATCCCGGAAGGAGGAGGCAGCAGGAAATCTGGCATGATGTATTCCTGAAATCCCCCCTCCCTTCAGTCCGTCCATCTAAAGCGTTCCAGGTTCATTTTCACCTTTCATGGAACTCCCTGCTGTCATATAATTGTACTATAAGGAGCTCCGGCCAAAATGAACCGGCAAGGTTCGGACATACAAGGAGGATGCCCAGTGGATAAGAGTCAATACGGACGACGAGACAGGTTAGTGCAGGAAAAACGCCATGATACGTACAAAGAAAACAAAAAATGGGCGGAACCGACCTCCTGTACAGAATGCCATGCCGTGTACATTGAAGGCCGCTGGACCTGGAATGATCTCCCCCCTGAGGCCAACGAGGTGATCTGTCCCGCCTGTCAACGTATCGCCGAAAACTACCCGGCAGGTTACCTGGAGCTGAAGGGATCCTTTTTCAAGAAGCACCAGGAGGAAATGCTCAACCTCATCCATAATGAGGAAAAGCTGGAAAAGGGTGAGCACCCCCTGGAAAGAATCATGGCAATAACCAGGGAAAATGAGCACACCCTGATAACGACTACCGGCGTTCATATTGCCCGCCGCATCGGCGAGGCAATCTCCCGTGCTTACCAGGGCGACCTCTCGTTCACCTATGGCGACGGTGAAAAAAGCATCCGCGTATTGTGGGACCGTCCCTGAAACAGATAGGGCAAGCCGGTTTGCCGGAAGACACGGAAAAATGACACTCCCACAATAAGCCCGCATGGTTTGCGAGTGACCTGGTCAAGATAAAGTGGGCCTTTTTTCAAGCGACCATTCTCCTCCGCCACTTTGCGGCAAATAGTATCGGCCCCAGATAGCCCGGCAGGGCGTGTCCCTCCCCTGCCGCCTGCTGCCCTTATTCCGTTTTGTGCCAGCAGGCATCTATGCAGACCTGGTTCCTCTCTTCGTCGGAACCGATACGGATGCCGATGCGGTCAGTCCTGTTCATGACTTTCCTCTGTTGCCCTGTCCTCCCGGCTGTGCTTGAGGATATTCTTCAGCGACTCGATGACCTTGCTGGCCTCCTTTTTAGTCAATGCATCGATTCTAAACTTCCTGTAATACTTGTTCAAAAAATTGCTGAAATGGCGCTCATCCCAACCAAGCTCGGCAACAAGATGCCGGATGAACAGTTTCTGCCTGAAGGTGAGGCCATGCCGGTTGAGCCGGTAATATCCGCTCCGGGCAAAGTAGCGCATCAAACGCCTGAACCCTTTCTCGTCCAGATCTTTTGCTGAACGTACACCGGTCTCACGCTCCAGGATATCCCGGTACTCGTCATCGGACAGACCGAGCTCCCGCTTGACAATATGAATTACGGCAAGCTTTTTTCTATCCAGTGCCATAACTGTGGCTCCTGTTCTCTTCGTATGGCAAACCGCAGATCAGTCCCTTTTCCTGCATTTTTTCATAATTTCCCGCATAAAAACGGGCAGGTCCCCCGGCACCCTGGAGGTGATCAGGTTGCCGTCCACCACCACCGCCTGATCTTTATAGTCGGCCCCTCCACTTTTCAGCTCTTCCGCCATCCCCCTGTAGCAAGTGACACGCCGTCCGGCAAGCACTCCGGCCGAGACAAGTATCTGGGGTCCATGGCAGATGGCGGCAACAGTCTTGTTCTCTGAGAAAAAATGACGGACAAGGGCAAGCAGTCTCTCATTTTCTCTCAGTTTTGCCGGGGCCTTGCCGCCGGGCAGGATGAGCAGGTCATAGGAAGACGGATCAATCTCGTCCAGGGATTTTTTTGCAGTGACTTTATACCCATGTTTGCCGGTGATGGTCCCAGCCCTGATGGAGGCGATATCGACATCAATATTTTCCTCAAGAAGTCGGTACCAGGGCACCAGCAGTTCGGTATCTTCAAACATGTCTCCACTGATGATGAGTACTTTCATGGTCCCTTGCTCCAGTACTTTTTTCTGAATTGAGCGAATGTAACCCGTCCCATCTCCTGCCTGCTCCATGGCCCCACTGTCGATGTCTTTTGGACAGAGCCTGATCGTTTTTTTCAGTATTGATGATCCATTGCCTTCAGCGGTTCACCCGGGGTCTTTCTCTTTCCCTGGTAATGGTCTGTGAAACACGGCCTTGATTGTCTCAATGGGCAGGGGAAAGACAATGGTTGTCGCATTCTCATTGGAGATATCACTCAGGGTCTGCAGGTACCTGAGCTGCAGGGCCTGTGGATTCTGGGCAATGACGTTTGCCGCAGCCAGGAGCTTTTCAGATGCCTGCAGTTCCCCTTCGGCATGGATGATCTTTGCCCGCCGTTCCCGCTCCGCTTCGGCCTGCTTGGCAATGGCCCGGATCATGTTTTCATTGAGATCCACATGCTTCATCTCGACGTTGGTCACCTTGATCCCCCATGCGTCCGACTGTTTGTCGATTATCTGCTGGAGATCGGCATTCATTTTTTCCCTTTCCGATAGCATCTCGTCGAGCTCATGCTGGCCCAGCACCGAGCGCAGAGTGGTCTGGGCAAGCTGACTGGTGGCATTGTAATAATCCTCCACCTGGATAATTGCCTTTTCCGGATCGACCACCCGAAAATAGAGGACCGCATTGACCCGAACTGTAACATTATCCCGGGAGATCACATCCTGGCTTGGCACATCCATGGTGATCACCCGCAGATCCACCCGCCGCATCTGCTGGATCCCAGGGATAACCAATCTCAACCCCGGCTTTTTCACCGTCTGAAAACGGCCAAGGAAAAAGACCACCAGCCGTTGATATTCTACGACAATCTTCAACGAAAGGGCTATCAAGGCAAAGACCAGGGCGATTGGAAAGGCTACGTATGCAATTGTCATATCACTCCACCTCCTTTAAAGGTTCCACGGATAGTTGCAGGCCTTCCTGAGCGAGGATCCTGACCTTTTCTCCCTTTTTCATGGGAGTCGTACTGCGAGCCTGCCAGGATTCACCAAGGACCCAGACCCGTCCATTTTCTGTAAAATCGTCCATAACCACACCAACCGCATCGAGCATTCGCTCCTCGCCGGTTGTCACCCTCCTGCTTCGCATGGTCAGCAGCTTGCCCATAAGCCAGAGGATGCAGCCAAAAGAGACCAGGGCAGTGCCTCCGATCAGCAGCAGAGAAATCTGCTGTCCCTTTTCATCCATCAGAATGACAGAACCAAAGACAAAGGCGGTCAGACCGCCTATACCCAGGACGCCGAAGCTTGGAGTAAGGGCCTCACCAACCATAAAGGAAAGGCCAAGAAGGACGAGAGCAAATCCGGCGTAATTGACCGGGAGTACCTGGAAGGCATACAGGGCCAGGAGCAGTGCGGACCCTCCCACAACCCCGGGCAGGATATATCCCGGGTTGGCCAGCTCGAAAATGAGACCATAAATACCAAGAAGCATGAGGATATAGGCGATATTGGGATCGCCAATTACCATCAGCAGCCTGGTTCGCCAGTCTTTCTCTACATGAACAAGACGGAGATTGCCTGTATCCAACAGTTGACGGCCTGACTCCAGTACCACCTCCCGGCCATTGAGCTGGGCGAGCAGGTCTGCAACACTTTCTGCCATCAGGTCAATAACCCCCAGGCGCAAGGCTTCTTCCGCGCTTATACTCACCGCCTCCCTGACCGCTCTGGCAGCCCACTCCCTGTTCCTGCCGTGTCTTTCCGCAAGAGATGTGATATAGGCCTCGGCGTCATTCACTATCTTCTGGTCAAGGGTAGTTCCCTGCGTTTTCTGATTCTTCTCCCCTTCCGTGTCATCCCGAGGCCCGCGTTCTTTCTCCATACCCGGCAGGGTGATGATACGCACCGGGGTCGCGGCACCAAGATTTGTGGCCGGGGCCATGGCCGCCACATGGCTTGCATACAGAATATAGGTACCGGCACTGGCCGCCCGTGCGCCGGCCGGGGCGACATACGTCACCACCGGCACCGGGGAGGCCAGGATATTCTTGATGATTTCCCGCATGGCAAGGTCAAGTCCGCCCGGGGTGTCAAGCTGAAGGATAAAGAGCCGGGCCCTGGCACTTGCGGCCTTTTCAAGGCCACGTCCCACAAAATCGCTGACACCGGGACCGATGGCTCCCTTGACTTCAAGAACAAAGGCGGTTGGCTCACTCTCTGCGCTCCATCCGCTTGTTACAGGATACTGGGCAAAGAGAGCCATGGTGAGCAAGGCGGGAAAGAAAACAGCTCTCAGGGCATGTTTTAAACGCGCGGCTGAAAAGATAATCAGCAACTGAGCTGTGGTGAAATAATGTCTCATCATGGGAGGCCTGTGTTTCATTTATGATTGTCTTTTCATCCCTATCCCCTCTTCCCTGCTCATCAGCCCAGGAGACGGACCAGAAAAAGGCTCAACAGGGGAAAATAGGTGATAATGACCAGGGTGAGCATCAACAGGGCAAGGAAGGGCATGGTTGCGCTGTAGAGCTGAATCACCGGCCGTTCAAAGCGGTAGCTGGCCAGAAAGAGGTTGAGTCCCACCGGCGGCGTACAGTAGCCGATCTGCAGGTTGGTCAGGAAGATTATGCCAAGGTGGATCAGGTCGACATCGTAGCCCCTGGCAATGGGGACAATGAGCGGGACCACCAGCACCAGGGCGGAAAAGATATCCAGCATCGAGCCGACAACCAGCAGGAAGATGTTCAGCAGCAGAAGAAAGGTGTACTTGCTGGATATATACTGGCGGATAAGTTCAAACAGCCGCATGGGCACCTCCTGGTCCACCAGGAAGTTGGTCGCGGCCATGGATGCGGCGAGGATCACCAGGATACCGCCAAAGAGCATCATGGACTTTACCATGAGCCGAGGCAGTTGCTGCAGGTCGATATCCCGGTACAGAAAGACCTCGACCACCAGCACATAGAGGGCGGTTATAGCTGCCGCCTCTCCGGCCACCAGGAAACCACCGTAAATTCCTCCAAGAACAATAACAGGCAGGGGCAGTTCCCAGGCAGCCTCTTTCAGGCCGGCGAGTATTGCCAGGCCGGTTATCCGTTTCTGCTGCTCCCTCTTGCGAGGGTTCTTGTACATGGAGTAGGCCACCAGCAGGGTGAGCATAAAGATCCCCGGCACGATACCGGCCAGAAACAGGTGGTCGATCCGGGTCTCGGCAATGACGCCGTACAGGATCAGCGGCAGACTGGGCGGGAACAGCAGACCGAGACTGCCGGACGAGGTAATCAGGCCCAGAGAAAATTTTTCCGAGTACCGGTCCCTGATAAGTGCTGGAAACAGCAGACCGCCCAGGGCAAAGATGGTCACCCCTGAGGCGCCGGTGAAGGCGGTAAAGACCGCGCAGACCAGCAGCGAGACAACGGCCAGCCCGCCGGGCAGCCATCCCAGCAGAAGGTGGGACAGCCTGAGCAGACGTTTGGGCGTGCCGCTTTCGGACAGGATGGTACCGGCAAAGATAAACAGGGGCAGGGCAAGTAAAAGTGGAGTATCCGCCAGGCGTGACATCTCAATGATCACCACCGAGATGTCGATATCCACACTGGAAAACGAGAGCAGGGCCACACCTGCTATCACAATAAATAACGGACTGCCCAGCAGAGCCAGAACCAGAGTGAGCAGCTTGAGACCGTTCACGGTCCACTTCCTGCTTCGTTGCCCCGGGAGGATTGGGAGGCAAGTAGCCGGATATCAGCTGCAATTGCCAGGAGAAAGTGTATGGTGATCAGCCCAAAGGCCGTGGGGAAAATCAGGTTCCAGATCCAGGAGGGGACGGTCAGCAGGGGGTAGCTGCCAAAGAGCACCTCGTTGCGGACAAAGATGACCGCCGCCCAGGTAAGGACTGCGGCGACAAGGGAGGAAAAGAGGTCAATAACCAGCCCTATCCATGGTTTTACCTGCTCCGGCGCCAGGTAGCCAACCACATCAATGGCAATATGCTTTTTTTCCCTGGTTGCCACCACTGCACCGAGCATGCCGCACCACAGGACGAGGTAACGCAGCAGCGGGTCGGCCCAGAGCAGACCGCTTGAAAAGAATGTGCGCAGGCCGATCTGCAGGCAGGCAAGCACGATCATCGCCACAAGCAGCAGGCAGAGCAGGCCGTCTATCAGCCGCTTTTCAAAGGTCAAAATCTGACGGGCAACCTGTCTGTGGCTCATGGGATACTTCCGGCTCAGTTTATGAGGTCTTGTGGTATCCTGCTTCCCTCTATTTTCTCTTATAGGCCTGGTTCCTGTAGTCGTCCAGCAGTTTCATGGTTGTCTTATAGATTTGCGGACTGAAGGCTGTGCCCTGCACCCGCTGTACCGTTTCTTCGCGCATATTGCGCAGATCTTCAACATCTCCCGGATCAGGAAGGACCATGGAGATCCCGTTATCCTGTAACACCTGCCTGGAGTCGCTGTTGCTTTTTCTGGTATCGGTGATGAGCAGGCTGAAATGCTTTCTAGCTGTTTCCTTGATCATCGACCGATAGGATTCAGGCAGCCTGGCAAATCTTTTACGATCCAGCAACAGGCAACCATAGGCGTAGGCAAAGGGAATGTCCGAGATATATTTTGTTTTGGTGAACCACTGCAGGACAATGGCGCCGTACAGGGAATTAAAGACCGTTTCCACCATGCCGGTCTGCAGGGAGGTGAGCACATCGGGAATGCCCAGGGGCAGCGGAGTGATACCCAGGGTTTCAAGATAGGCTATACTGACGGGATCACCTTCCGGGGCCCATATCTTGCTCTTTTTCAGCTCGCTCAGAGTGGATACCGGCGAAATGGACATGGAGTAGACAAACCCCACCTCGGTCATGGCAATGAGTTCCAGGCCCTTCGCGGCAAAGGCCTTGCTGAAAAAGGGCCAAAGCCCCTCCATCACATGATCGACCTCCTCGTAGGAACGAAAGAGAAAGGGAATACCCATGACTCGGAAATCCGGCACCACGGTGCCGATGCCGGTCATGGTAAAGCCGCCGCCATGCAGCTGGCCTATCCGCATTTTACGGTACATGGCCCGGTCATCTCCCATGATACCGCCAGGGTATACCTTGAACCCCACCTCACCGTTACTCTTCTCCTCGACCTCTGCAGCGAAATCGTGAAACCGCTTGGTCCAGATACTGCCTTCCGGAGCAATGGTCGCCACCTTGAACAGATATTTGGTTCTGGCCTGCGCCTGGCTGCAGATAAGCAGAGCACAGAACAGAAAGGCCAGCAGTTGGAAATTTCGCTTACAGCAATACACGGTTCCCTCCTAAAAAAACTGGTCTGTCTGGTCGAGCAGCCTGGCTGCATTCCGTTTGGCCACCTGATTGGCAAGGGCAATATCCGGCTGGCTTTCCAGGGGAAAGTCAAGTACCTCCTGCAGCAAATCGACAAAAAGCTCACGGTCAAAGGCCATCCGGGCGTAGGTTTGGGCATAGAGAACAAGGGCCGGAAGAAACTGCCTGTTGCTGATGGCAAGGGCCTGTTCAAAATGGCGGCGGCTTGCCTCGGGTTTTCCCCCGAGAAGCGGCGGTTTGGAACCATAATATGCGCCAAGAAAGAGATGGGCAGCGCCGTAGTAGCAGGTCTCGTCCAGTTCAAGAACCCGCAGCATGATCTGCTCCACCCGGACCAGCTGCGCCAGGGATTCCGGTGACCCTTCCTGATGGCGAATCCATGTCGCCCAGCCGTTACCGGCCCAGAACAGCAGGTCTACGTCACCCCTGTCCAGATCGGTCAGGGTCTGCTGCAGGTCGGATAAGGGCAGAGTGCAGACTCTCTGAAGATCATCACTGTTCCACAGCAGAGACAGGCCGTACAACCTGGCCTTGATGCTTACCGTGGCTGCCCGGTCCGGTTTGCTGCAGGCATCAAGGGCGGCGGCATAACCGGTAAAGGCCTGGGTGGCTGTTATCAGCAGTTTTTTGTCATTGGGGGCGGATGCGACCATGCTGTCAATCATCAGCAGGAAGGCGGGCGTTCCCTCACAGACAAGGTCAATATCCGTCTGGCGCTGCAGGTTGGCCACTGTCGGACGCATGAGCGAACCGATCACCATCCTGGCGCAGCCGCTCAGGATGGGAAAAAGAGCGAGAAGAACGATTATCCGTAAATATCGAATTATCATATAAAATTTTATCAGCCGCAGAGCATGCTTGTCAAGATAAGTCAGCAAAAGGCCGTGAAAATGGCAACGTTATCATTAAATCATGCCCATGGAGAAACGGAACTTTCATTTATTCGGCAGTCGCAGAGTAAGGAGTTCGACAGGCAGGGAATTACTCCCTTTGATCTCAAGACCCGCTACCCAAATTCGGGAAAACCGGGAGACAACAAATCAGGAATATTAACCTTTATTCATGAGTCAGGTTAGTCTCCCCAGAACTACCTCCGATGCAGCATCACATTTTCACGGCCTTTTTCATTTCCCAAGTGGCTGGTTCGCCAGTTTCCCCCTCCACTGCCAACCATACCAGCGCCATGGCGATGCTCAAGAACAAGGCGGATATCCGGGGCATGAAGAAGCTACCTGGTCACACAGTAAAAGTTGGTATTCACTCCTGTCCAGCGAGATCCTCAATGGTGCGGGCAAGACCGGTCACCACCCGGGCCAGCCGTTCATAGTCGAGTTTTTCTGGAGTGTCCGCAGGGGTATGATAGGGGGCATAGCGATAAAAAGCGGTATCGGTGACCATGATGGCAGGATAGCCTTCCTTCCAGAAGGACGAATGATCGGACCAACCGACCCCGGTGATAAAACTGATAAAACTCGGCACCGCTATACCCTGGGATGGGAAAGAGGCATGACGACGAAATGAGCCGATGGCCCGGCGGACAAGGTGGTGTGAGCGGAGATTGCCGACAAAACCTATGAAATTTGCAGTGTCAGGATAAAAGAGGGAAAGAGGAAATGGGTACTGCTGGCTGCCGGGCTCGTCACGATAATAGCCCATGGTCTCCAGGGAAAGCATGGCCACGATCTTTTCCTGCCGCTTACGGGTCCTGGCCGCATAGTGGCGGCTGCCCATATCCTTGCTGAAGAAAAAAGGAGGTTCCTCGTTGGCAAAGGCCACCAGACGGACGGTGCGAAGTGGCCGGACGTCGGCAAGCAGCCGGGCCAGTTCCAGCAAGGCAGCAACGCCTGAACCGTTGTCATTGGCGCCGGGACAACCGGAGACCGTGTCGTAATGGGCCCCGATCACCACTATTTCCTCCGGCTGGAGGCTGCCGGCGATCTCGACCTCCAGGTTGACCGCAGTGACATTGTACGCGGTAAATTCCTGCTGCCGGACCGTATATCCCAGGTCGGCCAGCACCTCCTCCAGGTAACCGGCCGTGGCGGCCATGGAGGAGGCCCGCCAGATATTGCGGGGACCGATATCCCGGGCCAGGGTGGAGACATGGCGTCTGAGCAGTTCGGATGTTTGCCGCTCCTGCGGGGTCAGCGGCGGCAACGGGCCGCTGAAGGAGGAACCGGGCATGTGGCTGAAGAAAAAAATACCGCTGCCAGGCACCAGGGCAAGAATGACCAACCGGGCCAGGGCCGCCAGCCATTGTCGGGCACCATGCGGATACAGTGAGAATTTCATTTGACCCACGCTGACAAAAATCCATCCAGCTCCTGCGTATAGGTCCGGCCGGCCAGGAGAAAACCATCGTTATGGCCGCCGCGGAGTTCCAAAAACTGCTTCGGTTCATTGGCTGCTGCGTACAGTGCCTGGCCATGACTGAAAGGGATAATCTCGTCGTCCCGGCTGTGCACCACCAGTACCGGGCACGACACCCTCTGCAACTGCTGCTGAACATTGTAGTCAAGCCGACTCAACCATCTGGCTGGCAGGAAAGGATACAGTTCTGCCGCTATGTCGGGCACGGAGGTAAAACATGATTCAACGATCAGTGCTCCGGGGGTGTGCACAGTGGCCTGATGGGCCGCCACAGCAGCGCCGAGCGAACGGCCGAACAGAATGATGCGCGACGGTGCTATGGAGCGCTCCCGGGTCAGATAGAGCCAGGCAGCCTCCGCATCCAGGTAGGTGCCTGCCTCGGAAGGCCGGCCCTGGCTGCGGCCGTAGCCCCGGTAGTCAAAGATCAGGGTGCTGAACCCCAGCCTGTGGAACAGCAGCAGTGAATCAAGGCGGTGGGAGATGTTGCCGGCATTGCCGTGGCAGAACAGGATAACACCCCGTTTTTCAGGCGCGGGAATGAACCAGCCGTCCAGGTGGATGTTGTCGCTGGTCACCAGGTCGACCGGCTCATAGGCCAGTCCCACCGCAGACGGTGATCTCTCCACGGCGCGGGAGGGGAGGTTTGGCAGAAACAGCAGCCGGCTCTGGTAGAAATACAAAAAAACCAGGAAAAGACCGTAGCCGAGCACGGCCATCAGCAGGATGTCGGCCAAACCGTTCATTGCCATGCGTCCACGCATTTACCCTGTCCGGACCATAATGATTCCCTGACTGCAGAACGAAATTATTTTTTTGGTCTATCACCTTGATACTGCCCGGAGAACAGTTCAGAACTGTCCACCCGCTCCTGGGAGACAGAAGACCACCTTGAGAATTTTATCTTTCAAAGTACCCGTCAAAACATGAACATCGCTGCCATACTGGTAGTTTCACCTGCTGCGTATCCATATGTCAAGGTATTAACGATGTTTTCCCTGTCCCTATCGTCCGAAGGCAACTATACTATAGGTATAACCTTACCGGTTCGGTTGCCAATTAAGGAGGTGGACGCATGACTGTCAGGGAATTCTGTACAAGAGATGTCGTTATCACGAACAAGGGAAGCAGTATCACCGAGGTGGCGCAGCTGATGCGCAAATACCATGTGGGCGATGTGGTGGTGGTTGAGCGAAGGGATGAACAGAACATTCCGGTGGGCATCATCACGGATCGTGATATCGTTGTGCAACTCATTGCCCGGGGGATGGCTCCTGATGCGGTTACCGCCGGCGAGGTAATGAGCTCTGAGTTGATTGTTGCCAGGGAAAACGAGGGCATCTGGTACACGATGCAGCAAATGCGCGGCAAGGGGGTTCGCCGGATTCCCGTGGTGAATGACGATGGAGGTCTTGAAGGAATCCTGGCGGTTGACGACCTGGTTGAACTGCTTGGTCAGGAACTCACCCTGCTTGCCAGAGTAGCGGCTCAGGGCCGGGCCATGGAGAGACTGCAGCAGGAATAATTTTTCACGAGGACTGGGCAGACAAGCGAAATTTGTAGTCGAACTGGGGCGCCCTTATGCTGTCAACAAATAAACAATCAGCGAGGAGGGGGTATGACTGAAGTCGATTTGCAACGATTAAAAGAAAAGCTTTTAAGGCAAAGACAGGAAATCTTCACAAGCCTGCGGGACCTGGAAGCCGAATGGGAGGTTCTGGGCGAGCGTGATATTGAACCAGAGGATGCGGCACAGAAAGCTGCCTTGACTTCTCTATTTGACCAGATGGATACGCGTGAAAAAGACAGGATCGAGGAAATCGATCTCGCCTTAACAAAAATGGAATCAGCATCTTACGGGACATGTGAAGAATGCCATAAACCGATCTCCCTGCAGCGGCTGGAATCACTGCCGGCAACCCGCTTTTGTATAAAGTGCGCAGGTAAACAGGAAGAAATACATTAAAAAACTCTGTAAATCAGTCCGTTACTGGCCGGAATTAAAAAGCAGAATAATCATCAGCGTCAGCAGGGCAACTGCCAGTGAACGCAGGCCGGACCAGAGCCAGAACGTCCGGCTCACCTGGCCGAGAAAAACCCCAAGCAGAAAGATAACTGCCAGCGCGATAATAATGGCAGTGACAAGAGGGGGAAAGTATATGGGAAAGCCCTGCTGTGCAAACCACAGGGGAGAGATGATCACCAGGGAAATCAGCAGCGGCGACAGACCGTTAACCAGGGCCACCATCACCGGAACATAGCGGGTGGCCCGGCCGTAATCGCTATCCTCCAGGTCCGTTAATACAGCTTGCTCCAGCTCCTTCAGCTCTTTTTTCCGTTCCGCCGATTCGCTGAGATAGGCACTGGAAACGCCGCTCACGAACAGGGCAATGGCAGCCCCCAGACAACCGCTTATGGCTACAGAGACAGGCACCGTACCACTGCTGTAAAATCCGGTCAGCAGCCCCAGCATGGTCAGTGCGCCATCAAATCCATTGGTGATGAAATAGCGCCTGGCAATGCCCCGGGCGCGATAGAGATGGAGCAGCAGGTGACGGAAGCCTGTCCTGTTCATGCCAGCCCTGACTCCTACTCGGGAGCAGGACCGGTGGCGCAGACCTCCACTTCATCGATACTGTGGACCGAAGCGCCCATCTGTTTGATGGCTGCCAGAATGGCCTCGAACTCTATGTTCTGTCCCGTGATGACCAGCACCGTGCTCTCGGTCTTTTCATCCATCTCCGTGACCGTGAGCCGAACCCGGTAATCCGCTCCCTGTTCCGCCAGGGTGACCGCGAAATCCAGGGCATTGGGTTGGTGGGGCTTTAACACATCGAGAACCAGCCTGCGTATGACCGCCATGCGCTCTCCTGAAGTTGAAAAATGTCACAACGCGCCCGCACCACCAGAACAGCCCCTGCACCCATCCCCGACAACCTCGTCCTGTTATTAGATGATCTCCCGGGGCGACACCATCGGTGGTCGGTGCGGAGAACCCGAACTGCGGTTCACAGGGGACTGAGAACAAATGTGGACGACTACTTTTTGGGGAGCGCCTCGTAACTCGTTGATAAATGGTGCCCCGGCAGGATTCGAACCTGCGGCACCAGGATTAGGAATCCTGTGCTCTATCCTACTGAGCTACGGGGCGCAAGAGATGTGAAAGAAAATGAAAAAGATCTGTTTTCCGGGCAGAGATATTACCCAAATCGCAGTGGAAAGCAAGTGGTTATTTTTTCCCTGCCCCATCACCCAGAGTCTCTCCGTCGGCCAGCCGCGAGATCCCCTGCCACTGCTGCTCACCGGAGTCGGGACTGATGATGCAGTTGCGCCCCACCCGGACGTTTTCCGGGACCAGGGCCTTCTTGCCCACGAGGGTGATCCCGGTATAGAGATGGGTGGGGTAGTCAACATTGGGACATCCCTTGTTGTCCCCATCGCCCACCCGGGCCCCGGCCCCGATACGAACCCTTTTGTCGCAGATGCACAGGTCCACCACCGCGTTTCGTTCGATGACCGAATCCTGGAAGATTACCGAGTCGCGGATCACCGCCCCCTTTTCCACCCGGACACCGGGCGAGAGTATGGAGTTAATCACCGTGCCCTCGATAACACTGCCGGCGCAGACCATGGAGGACTCCACCCGGCAGCCGCTCAGGAAACGGGCCGGAGCCCGGTCCATGGGCAGCCCGTCGGCCTCGACGTTGGAGCGGATCCCCCACGCCTCGGGTGTTATGTCGGAATCGGGCCGGATCACGTCCATGTTGGCCTCCCAGTAGGCCTGGATGGTTCCCACATCGCGCCAGTAGCCATAAAAGGGATAGGCAAACACCCGGTCTTGCTCGATGGCCCTGGGGATGATGTGCATGCCGAAATCTATCTCCTTCCGGTCGCGCTCCAGCGTCCGGAGCAGATACTCGGTATCAAAGACATAGATACCCATGGAGGCAAGGTTGGTCCTGGGCTCCCTGGGTTTTTCCTCCCAGTCGATGATCCGGTTCTCCCGGTCGACGATACCGGCTCCGAACTGATGGATCTCGCTCTTGGGCACCACCATCATGCCGATGGTCACATCGGCCTTCTTGACCTGGTGATAGACCTGCATGGCGGCGAAATCCATCTGGTATATATGATCTCCGGACAGGATCAGGACCTGTTCCGAGGGATTGGCGCGTATGAAATCGATATTCTGGCGGATGGCATCGGCCGTGCCCTTGTACCAGTCGGAATCGCGCTCGCCGGTGCGCGGCGGGAGGATTTTGACCCCGCGGGTCCGGCCGATGAAATCCCAGGCCTCACCGGTGCCGATATGCCGCATCAGGGAAAGGGGCTTGTACTGGGTCAGCACCCCCACCCGGGTCAGGCCGGAATTCATCACATTGGAAAGGCTGAAATCAATGATCCGGTACAGGCCGCCAAAGGGCACCGCCGGCTTGGCCCGGTGACCGACCAGGATATTGAGCCGACTGCCGATTCCACCGGCAAGCAGGAGTACCAGGGCGTCGGGAACATCTCTCACTGCAGCACCTCCTTATCCTCCACCCGCCGGTTTGATGGCCATTTTTCCGGGTCCAGCCGGGGATAAACCGTGCAGCCCCGGCCAATGACTGTGGTATCGGGCACCTGATTGTTCCAGCCAATCACGGTGATCGCCCCGTTACCGGCATGTTCATCCAGGCTGCCCACCCGGACGTCGCGGCCAAACACGGTGTTCACATCGCTGACCACCCGGCCGAGCCTGGCGCCCGAGCGTACCGTGTTGTTGAAAAAGAGTACACTGTCACGCACCTCGGCCCCCTCCTCCACCCGGACCCCTGGAAAGAGGATGGAGTTGACCACCCGTCCCTCGATGATGCAGCCGTTATAAACCATGGAGTTGTCCAGTACTCCCCGGGCCCCCACCTTGAGCGGCTGGCAATCGCGGATACCGCGGTGTTCAAGATTGGTCCGCAATCCCCATTTCTCCATGTCGATCTTCGGCTCCGGCCCCAGCAGGTCCATGGAGGTCTGCCAGTACTCATCAATGGTCCGGGTATAGCCCCAGTAGCCGCGGAACTTGTAGCCGTACACCTTGTACTTTTCCCGCATCATCATGGGGATGATATCGCGGCCGAACTCATAGGAGGTTCCTTTCTGGTTTTCCTCAAGCACCTCGTACATCACTTCTGGCCGGAAACAGAGTACGGTGAGAGAGGCCCAGCCGCTTCTTGGTCTGGCCGGTTTTTCCTCGTAGGAGAGCAGCCGGCCGCCCTCTTCGTCCCGGCCTTCGATCTCCGCCACCCCGAACCGGTGGGCCGACTCGACGGGGACCTCGATGAAGGCCGCAGTCAGATCGGCGCCCTTGCTGTAATGGTAACGGATCATGTTTCGGTAATCCATCTGATAGATGTGATCACCGGAGAGAACGAGAATCTCAGCGGGATTATGATAGCGGACAAAGTCCAGGTTCTGGTAGACCGCATCGGCGGAGCCCCGGTACCAGTGCGGGTTTTCATAATCCTTGAACGGAGGCAGGATGTTAATCCCACGATATCGGCCGATCATGTCCCAGGCCGCGCCGGTACCGATATGATTGATCAGGGAATAGGATCGATACTGGCTGAGGATGGCCACCATCTCGATCCCGGAGCACATCAGGTTGGAAAGCGGGAAATCGATCACCCGGGCAAAACCGCCAAAGGGAACCGCTGACTTGGGTCGATAATGGGTAAGCACACCCAGTTCATCAACCCGACCGCCCGCAAGAATCATTGCCAGAGTGGAGGGTTTATACATGCGCGCACCTTTCTGTGCTGAAGAAACAGGATTGGTACCTGTTATTCTATTGTATAACCACCTGACGCTGCAACATATTTAACCGAAAAACTCCGGCGCCAACACGAAGATAAAGCCCCTGTTGTCCCTGGGCGCTCATCACTACACCAGTGTATCTCTGGAAAAAAAGAGGCGGGCAGATTCTGATGGAAGGTCCGCTACCCGGCCCCGGGCTGGGCCGGCAGGCTGCGGCAGCCAAAAAAGGCCGCCGGGTGATCAGCGCATATGGCGGGTGGCCAGTCGCATGAGGGTATGGGTGGAAAACTCGTGATTCTCGCGCAGGGGCAGATTCTTGAGCGGCACCTCGGCCCGGGCCGCCTCCTTGTGGCCGCCGGCCGAGCCGAACTCGCCAAAGGTCTTCTGGGCGAGCTTACCGGCATTCTTGCGGTACCCGTCGCAGCGGAAGATGACGATCAGTTTCTCGCCATGGATACCCGAGACCAGAACCCAGTCGATCTTGTCGACCCGGTTGAAAAAGTCGGCGATGATCACCTGAATATCCGGGGTCCCCACCCGGCCGAGATGGATATAGGCCCTCCCTTTGGAGACCTTGAGCTCGTTCAGGGCGATTTTGAAATACTTGAGCTCCGAGCGGCGCAGTTCGGTGAGCTCGAACTTACGAACCAGGTTGCGGTTGGCAAACTTGAATACGTAACGAAAGGCAATACCGTCGGCCAGGAGCGAACTCTTTTCAAAATTCTGGGTGTCGACCTTGATCCCGTAAAACAGGGCCGTGGCCAGGGCCACCGAGGGCTTGATTCCAGCCGCGCGCAGGTACTCCACCATCATGGTGGAAACCGCGCCGTATTCGGGCCGGATATCGATGAACTTCGCGTCCCAGCCTTCGGTTACCGGATGATGGTCGATGACCGCATCAAACTCCAGTTTTTCAAAACAGGGCTGATGGGTGGGCTGGGAATCGATCAGGATGCGCTTGGAATAGTCCTTGACCGGCAGGGTATGGAGCCGCTCGATGGGAATCTTGAGCCGCTCCACCATGGTCAGGTTGTTCAGCCGCCGGATTTCATTGGGATAGCCGATGGTCACCGAGCCGACCCGGTAGCTCAGCAGCCGTTTCATGGCCATGGCACTGGCCAGGGCATCGGGATCGGCGCTGATGACAATCAGCACCTCGTCGTCCCGGTCAAAAAGTTCCCACAGGCCGTTGAGACGATCCCGGGCCGAGTTACGGCTGGCGCTGCGGGTAATGGTATCGGCTATCTTTTCAAGTCGTTTCTGCTGCAAATGTGTACCTGCAAAAAAAAACCACTGCAACCGCACATGCGGTCTGCAATGGCTACTTGGTGTCTATCAGCCGAGGGTAACAGCGGTGCCGGCCGGGATTACCCCCCGTACTTTGTTGTGGCTACCGGCATCAAGAGCGGATGAATTCTTCATGGCTGACATTTTATCCAGTTGCCTGGGAGATCGGATCGGACACAGGCAGGCAACAATTTAGGCGACTATACCATACCCCTTCCAGAAAAAGCAAGCCGGGACGCACCAGCCTCTCAGTCGCCGCTAAATACGGGAACTGACGGAAAAAGTGATGGATCTGTATGGGGAATAAACCGGGAACCGGAAAAACATATCATGAAATCCTGGTTCACATTGAGCTCGATATAGGTGATCTTCTGGCCTATCTCCAGGCTCCGCTGCCGCGCGCTCTCCTGGAGCAGAACCAGCTCGGCCCCCTTGAGTGAACTGTTGCCGATCCCCTGGTAGGTCTCCAGTGGAAGATCGGGCAGCATCCCCAGCACTATGGCCTGACGGGGGTTGATATGCTTGCCAAAGGCTCCTGCCACGTAAATCCGCTCCAGGTCCTCGAACCGTACCCCCACCTGGCCTGTCAGTGTGGTCAGAATGGCATACATGGCCGCTTTGGAGCGCATCATCGCATCCAGGTCCACCTGGCTCAGGACCACCAGCTCACCGGTACCCGACTCGGCCGCCGGGGCGATGACAAAACAGGTCTCCCCGTCCATGGTCGTCAGGTGTTTTTCGACAAAACGGTGAAAGCCGGGAGGATCCGACGGGCCGCCCCGACGGAACTTGCCGCGCAGGTCAATGACCCGGGCCAGGTAGAGCTCGGCCACCAGGTCGATCATGCCGGAACCGCAGATGCCCACCGGCGGCGCATTGTCAATGGTCCGATAGCCGAGTTCCCAGGTATCGGTATCGATATGGACATGCTCCACCGCTCCCGGACCGGCCCGCATGCCCATTTTCGCCACCCCACCCTCCAGGGCCGGACCCGCAGCCCCGGCACAGGCGATGAGCCACTCCCGGTTACCAAGCACCACCTCGGCATTGGTGCCCACATCGATGAGCATGCTGACCCTGTCCGCCTGATCCAGGCCGGAGGCCAGGATACCGGAGATCAGGTCACCACCGAAATAGGAACCGATGCTGGGCAGGATCACGACCGGGGCCCGGGGGGCCAGCCCGAGGCCCAGCTCTTCGGCAAAGAGTGGGTCCGGAGCGTTGATAAGCGGTATATAGGGTTCGCGGCAGATATGATAGGGGCTGAGCCTCAGCAGCAGATGAACCATGGTGGTATTGCCGGATACCGACAGGGCCCGGATGTCACCGGTCTTGAGTCCGGCCTCCCGGGCCAGGTCCGCGGCCAGGGAGGTGATGGAACGGATCACGGCCTCCTGCAGTTCCCCAAGCCCGTTCCTGCCGTCGGGCCCGGACGAGGTGGCATAATGAATCCGGCTGAGGATGTCGGCCCCGTACCGGATCTGCTGGTTTTCCGCATGGCCATGACCAAGCCGCTCACCGGTCAGCAGGTCGATGAGGGTGGCCTCCAGGTGGGTGGTCCCCAGATCCAGGGCCATACCGGGCAGAACCTGCGGCCGTGACGGGAGAAAATCCACCAGCTCCACCCCGTGGGGCAGGACATTGACCACCGCGGTACCCCTGAACCCGCTGTCCCTGAACCCGGCCGCCACCTCGGCGCAACGACCATAGGGCACGAGCAGCGGCCTCTCCCGGCAGGAGGGTGGCAGCACCAGGGCCCGGCGCAGCCGGTCGATATCGGCGGTATTATCCTGCAGGCTCGGCACCTCGGCCGTCACATCCACATATGTAACCAGGGGCTGATCATCCATGACTTGAGCGTGATTCCTGTTATTCTTAAGCCCTCTTGCGGGCCGGTTCTACTTGACGCGGACCGTTTGAATTGATACTACATGCGCACAAACCAGACAACAAAAACCACCCAGCTCTCCAGCCCGGAGCAGTTCCCCTGCAAACACAAATTCAGTGAAACTCCTTGACCGGTACATACTGGCCCAGTTCACCAGAAACCTGGTAACCATCACGGCCAGCTTTATCGCCATCTATGTCCTGATCGATTTTTTCGAAAAGATCGACAACTTCATGGAAAAGGGCAAACCCATGCTCCTGGCGATCCGGTTCTTTCTCCTCAACATTCCCTTTATCATCGAACAGCTCGGGCCGGTCTGCATTCTCCTGGCCGGGGTGGTGACCCTTGGCATCCTCAATCACTCCAATGAGCTGATAGCCCTCAAGGCCTGCGGCATTCCGCTGAAAAAGATCGCCGCCCCCATTATCGCCGGCGGCCTGGCCTGTACCCTGCTCTTTCTGGCCATGTCGCAGTTCATCCTGCCGATCACCGTCGCCACCACCAACACCATCTGGAACAAGGAGGTCCGCGGGCGGGTGGCCACCGGCATCTACCGTAACGGCCGCTACTATTACCGGGGCCGGGAGGGCTTCTACTCCTTTGGCCGGCCCGACCTGAAGGCAAACGAGTTCCTGGACTTCTCCTACTCTTCCTGGAACGACCGCTACCAGCTGACCAGGCTGATCGCCGCCGAGCGGGCCCTGTGGCGGGACCAGACCTGGACCCTCTTTAACGGCCAGATCCAGACCCTGGAAGATGACGGCAGCTACCAGAGCCGCCTTTTCACCAGCCAGCGCTTCGAGTTCCCCGAGAAACCGGCGGATTTCTTTGTCCCGGAGTACCGCAGCCTGGAACTCTCCCTCACCGGGCTGTACCGGGAAGCGAAACAGAAGGTATCGCCCGAGGAAAAAGCCCGGGCCTGGGCCGAATTTTATGGCCGCATTTCCTACACCCTGCTCGGGTTGCCCCTTCTCCTCCTGGGGTTGCCGCTGCTGCTCATGGTCTACCGGAAATGGGGTCGGGACCTGTCCCTGGCCATTCCGGTATCCTGCGGCCTGGCCTTTGCCTGCTGGGGCATCTGGGGCATCCTCCAGTCCCTGGCCAGAGCCGCTTACGTGAGTCCGGTGCTGGCGGCCACGGCAATCCATGTTGTGGTGGGTACCACGGGTGTTGTTCTGCTTTTGCGGGAGGATGTATGATGAAGGAGAAACGGGCCGGAATCGTCGGGGTACCGCCGCTGTCTGTCATTCGCACTCTTCACGAAGAGCGCTTTAACATTTTTGACCTGGACGAGCCCCAGGTGCGGGTCTCCCTGGACCTGACATCGCGCTACCTGCCCCGCGTTTACTGCGCCATCCTGCGCACCGTGGTGCTCAATGCCATGCACCTGAAACTCGATGTGGTCTACATCGACGTGGGCCCGGGTAAATGTGACTGCGCCCTGCACGTGGCCACCATTCTCGAGGATATCCTCGACTGCCCGGTGATCCAGACCCGCAACACCGACACCACCGGCTTTGGCACTCCTGTCTGCCGGGCCCGGATGAAACTGGTGGACAAGTTCCTGGCCATCACCCGCAGTGTCCAGTCGCCCCTGCCCCATGATGATATCCCGGCCTGCACTCCCACGGCCGGTTTCTGGGGGTACCGCCACGGGATTTCTCCATCCTCGAGCTCTTTCCCGACACCACCCATGTCTATGGCTGGACCCGCTGCATGGAAAACAAGACCCCGGCCGACCTGAGGCTGGAACATCACATCAACCCCGAGGTACCCACCGTGTTCTTTGCCCAGTCGTTCTGTGCCAAAAACGCCTTGGCCCATCACCTGGTGGAGCACCATCCCCGGGCCCTGTACCTGGACTGCGACGTAACGGCCTCCAGTTCGGTGCGGGCCAAAATCGAGGCCTTTCTGGAACTTTCCGGGGTCAAACCGGCAGGGAGCAGGTGAACGACATGCTGCTGGCTGATTTTGGCACCTCATACTGCAAGATTCTCGATACCGAGTCCGGAAAACCGCCGACCATCCTGGCAACCCGGGACCTGGACCGGAATTTTCTCGCCGACCTGGCCACCGGCCATAATGCCCGCCGCCGGAGCCGGCGCCATGTCAACGAGCTGACCGCCCTGGCCCGGGGCGGAGAAACCCTGATCAGGGAGAAGGACTATGTCCTCCTGGACTGCGGCAGCCGTGACATCAAGTTTGTCCGCTACGAGGACGGCAAGGTGACCGACATGGGCTGGAACGCCGAATGTGGCGCCTCCATGGGCTTTACCATCGAGCTGCTGGCCAGCTATTATGATATCGACTATGCCACCGTCCCGGTGCCGGAGAAGGGTTTCTCCATCACCTGCGGGGTGCTGGGCATGAGCCATATCTTCGATGCCGTGGTCTCAGGTTCGTCCGAGACCGAGGCCGTGGCCCGCTTTGTCCGCGGTATCGCCCTGAACGGCTACCGCTTTGCCGGCTCCCCCGATCATCTCTACCTCTCCGGCGGGCTCTGTGACAACCCCCTGTTTGTCGCCAGTTTTCCCTGCTCGGTCACCCCGCTGGGTCGATTCGTTCTTCTGGACGGCCTCAGGGCCATTGCCTCGGCAGAACATGGAACGGAAAAAAACTGAGAGAGGCCGGGTCTGGACCACCGGGTTTTCCAGCTGGGGCAAGAGCCTGCCCCCACTCCTTGAGCAGGCGAACCTGGCCGGACACCTGGCCGCAACCGATCCTCCCTGTATCCTGATCAAGCCCAACCTGGTCGAAGCCATACCTCCACCGGTCACCACCCCGGTTGGTCTGGTAGCCGCCCTGATCGATTTCCTGCGCCAGGTAACAGACAGGGATATCATCATCGCTGAAGGGACCGGCTCGCTCCACTACGATACCTTCCACTGTTTCAGTGAACTTGGCTACACCCGGCTGGCCAGGGAGAAAAACATCCCCCTGCTCGACCTCAACAGGGAAGAGCCGGTCCGTCTCGCCAATCCCCGCTGCCGCCGCTGGCCGGAGATGTACCTGCCGGCCATTGCCCTTGAAAGTTACCTGATCTCGGTTCCGGTACTCAAGGCCCATAGCCTGGCCGGTGTCACCCTGACCATGAAGAACATGATGGGCCTGGCTCCGCCCGACCGCTACTGCCAAGGCGGTTCCTGGAAGAAATCCGCCTTCCATGAGGGTATCCAGGAGGCTATTGCCGACCTGAACCGATACCGGACCCCGGATTTCACCATCCTCGACGCCACCGTCGGCATGTGCGAGGCCCATCTCTGGGGCCGGCACTGCGAACCACCACCCAACCTGCTGGCCGGTGGATATGATCCGGTGGCCCTGGACAGTTTCGGTGCCGGCCTGCTTGAGCGCCACTGGCAGGACATAGGTCATATCCGGGCAGTGGACCGCGAACTCGGTCTGGCCGCCCCCCTGGAGTGTGTGGAGGTGGTGCCCAGGCAGCAGGAGACGGGCTGACACCAAAAAAAAAAGGCGCTCCCCGAAGGGAACGCCTTTTCTCATCCACTTTCCCGGCCGTCATACCGGCCCGGCGGAAAGCTGATTATTTTTTCTTCTTTTTCTTCGTATCCTTGTTTTTCTTTTTCTTGTTCTTCTTTTTCTTCTTTTTCAGAAAAACAGGGCAGTGCTTGCAGTGCTTACCTTTCTTGATAAACTTGCCGCAGCATTTCTTTTTGCTCTTTTTGCCTTTGGTACCCACGCTACAGTCCTTAGCCGTTATTTGTTGTCGGGAGCCGGATTTTCGATGCCCAGGAGCTCAACCTGGAAGATCAGCAGCGAACCAGGCTCAATCACCGGAGGCGCGCCCTGGTCACCATAGGCCAGGTCAGGCGGCAGATAGACCTCATAGGTGGATCCCACATTCATCAGCCCCAGGGCTTCCTGCCAGCCGGGGATAACCTGGTTGAGCTGAAAGACCATGGGCTCGTTGCGCTTGTAGGAACTGTCGAACTCGGAGCCGTTGAGCAGACTGCCACGGTAATGGACCTTGACGGTATCGGTGGATTTGGGCCGAGGACCGGTACCTTTTTTGATCACCTTGTACTGCAGGCCGGAGCTGGTGGTTTGAATGCCTTCTTTCTTTTTGTTTTCCGCCAGAAATTTTTCCGCTGCCGCCCGATTTTTCTTAGCCATTTCCATAACAAGCTTCACCTGCTTTTCCCGCTGCCTGGCCGCAAACTGATCCTGAATGGCGGCGATTTCCTCGGCGGTGAGCAGGGGTTTGTTGCCATTGAAGGCATCCTCAAGTCCCTTTTTCACAAACTCCAGCCGCAGGTCCTCACCCAGGCTCTTGAAATAGGAGCCCAACTCCAGCCCCATGGAATAACTCAACTTCTCACTGTCGCTCTTGAGTTCAACCTTTTTCTCTCCAGCCACAGCCACTCCGGCTGTCAGCAGGAGGGCAACAAGGCCATACACTATGTATTTCATCTGTACTGCTCCTCTGGCAATGCAAAAATAAAAAAAATGACCCCTGTTGTTCCATCGGGGCCATCACCTGTGAGCCAATACTGTATCCTATTTTCAAAAAAAGAAAAGCGGAAAGCGGCCCGGGCACATTGTTGGACCGGGAATCAGAGAACCACCAGGGTAATCCCGGGATTGGACCGCCCGAGATCACGGTGGCGAGCGAGGGAGGGAAACCGGCGAAGGAGCTGGCTGCCCGGCCCGGTCCGCCGGCTGAACTCCTCCCCTTCCAGAAGATCGTTGATGGCTCCCCGGATCTTGAGATACCGCAGCCGCTGACGGACCTCCTCGCGGATGACACCTCCCTGACCGCTGGAACCATATCCATGGATCAGGGTCAGAACCCGGATCCCCTGCAACCTTGCTGCCTCGAGTTCCCGCTCCATCCGCAACAGGGCCTCTCTGGCGGGCGGCCTGCCCCGTTCCAGATTGACGATGCGGTGAACCGGAGCCTGCGCGCCGGGGGGAAGCGAGATGCAGGCCGCTCCACAGTAGGGACAGCGCGACCCGTAACCATCATGCTCATTGCCGCATACTTCGCAGACCAGGGAAGGCTCCATGAATCAGAATCCTGCCAGAAGTAGTCAGTTACTGGCCCTCAAAAAGAATTGTGCTGAGCTGGAACCGGAGCCCCGGACCATCCCACTCTACCGGCGCCGGACCTCGATAACCACCGGCATCTGCTGCAGATGCTGTTGCAGGGTCTGGAGATGGTTCAGGTCGCTAACCTGGACCACTACCTCCATTTCCACCAGGTTCTCCGAGGTGATCCGCGAGTTGAGCTCGACGATTTCGGCATCATCGGCATTGATGGTGGAGGAAATTTCGACCAGGAGGTTTTTCTGGTTTTCGGCCCGGATCAGGAGGGCGGACCGATGGGTGGCTTTCGGGCTTCCCGACCACCGCACCGCGATCCAGCGCCGGGGATCGGTGGTCCTCAGATTGGGACAATCCGCCTTGTGGACAGAGATACCCCGACCGGTGGTGATGAAACCGACAATCTCGTCCCCGGGAACCGGCTTGCAGCACTGACTCACCCGGACAAGCATGTCATCGAGGCCGTCGATGTCGACAATCTCACTGTCGGCGGCCGTCCCCTTGCCGGATTCCGCCTTTTTATTCTTTTCCAGCAGTTCCTGTCGGGCACGCTGTTCTTTTTCCTCCCTGGTTTCAGGCGGTTCCAGGACCTCGGTCAGGTGAGCCACGGTAATGGCCCCGGAGCCCACCTTGACAAGCATGTCATCGAGCGAGTTGCAGCGCAGCTTTTTCAAAAGCATCTTGATATGGCCGCTCTTGATCAGCTTTTTCAAGGCCACATCATGTTTGCGCAGTTCCCGCTCGCAGATCTCCCGGCCCAGGCGCAGAGCCTTTTCCTTTTCCTCGCGCCGCAGGTACTGGCGGATGCAGGTCCGGGCCCGGCTGGTCTTGACATACTGGAGCCAGGCCCGCCGGGGATGCTGGTTCTTGGAGGTGATGATCTCGACGATATCGCCGTTCTGCAGCTCATGCCTGAGTGGTACGATCTGGCCGTTGACCCGGGCTCCGCTGCACTTATCACCCACCGCACTGTGGATGGAATAGGCAAAATCGATCGGCGTCGAGCCGCGGGGCAGTTCCCGGACCTCGCCGGTGGGGGTCAGGACATAGATATCCGGATCATAGAGCTCGCCCCGGACCGACTCGAGAAATTCACTGGGATCCTCGACCTCCTGCAGAGTCTGGACCAGTTTCTTGAGCTCCTTGAACAGCCGGGCATCGGACTGGCTGATGTTCTGGCCTTCCTTGTAAGCCCAGTGGGCGGCGATACCCTCCTGGGCGATCCGGTCCATCTCTTCGGTACGGATCTGAATCTCGATGAAATGCCCCGGGGACCAATGACCGTGGTGTGCAGGGACTGATAGTTATTGGACTTGGGAGCGGAAATAAAATCCTTGATCCTCCCCGGCACCGGCGGCCAGTCGCCGTGTACCGTGCCCAGAGCCTCGTAACATTCCTTGACCGACGAGACGATGATCCGGAAGGCCACCTTGTCGTAGACCCGCTCCAGGGGGATATTCTGGGCCACCAGCTTCTTGTAGATGGAATAGAGATGCTTGGGGCGACCGATGATCCGAATGGGCCGGATATTGTTTTTATGCAGTTTCTTGTACAGGGTGTGGATAACCTCTTCCACATACTCCTGCCGCTGGGCCAGGGTACTCTCCAGCCGCCGGGTCAGATCGGCGAACTCGGTGGGGAAGAGATACTGAAACGAAAGATCCTCCAGCTCCCGCTTCATCCAGTCGATACCCAGCCGGCTGGCCAGGGGCGCATAGAGATCCATGGTTTCCCGGGCCACCCGTCGGCGGCGCTCAGGATCGGCTGAACCCAGGGTGATCATATCCTGGAGCCGATCGGCCAGCTTGACCAGCAGAACCCGGATATCGGCCCCCATGGCCAGGAAGAGCTTGCGGATATTTTCGGCCTGGTGGGCAAGCCGTGAACTGTAGTGAACGTTGGTTATCCGGGTGGTGCCGTCAACGATGTTGGCCACGTCACGACCAAAGCGTTTTTCCAGTTCCTTGAAGGTGGCCACCTCTTCCTTGAGCACCCCGTGCAGCAGACCGGCGACAATGGTATCCAGGTCCAGTTTCATCGTGGCCAGGGTTGTGGCCACCTCCAGCAGATGCTGAATGTACGGCTCACCGGAGATGTGGGTGTGATCACTGTGCCGCTCACAGACAAATTCGTATGCCCGGGTGAGCGGTTCCAGATCCACATCGTGCAGGTAGCTCGATGCTATGGCGATAAGACCCTGAATATCAGACATGGTCAGCGTATTGTGGTGTTCAGTTGAAGATAACGGCAAACCCCCGGGTGTTCCGCATATCCCTTCGCCACGGCCCGGGCAACAGCCCGCCGGTTACCGGAGGCGGCTCAGTTCGTCCTCGATGAGGGAGGCAACATGGTCGGCGGCCCCGTCATAGTCGATGGTAGTGGTTTCCCCGTCCCGGCGGCGCCTCAGTTCCACCCGGCCCTCCTTCTCATAGGTCTTGCCCACGGTGATCCGGTAGGGGATGCCGATCAGATCCGCATCCTTGAACTTGGAGCCTGGGCGCTCGTCCCGATCATCGTAGAGGACCTCGATACCCCGGGCCTGGAGATCCTCATAAAGGCCCTCCGCAGCCCGGGTGGTCTCCTCGTTGTTCAACCCCAGGTTGAGGAGGATCACCTGGAACGGGGCCAGGGGCAGGGGAAAGATAATCCCGTTTTTGTCATGGTTCTGCTCGATGGCCGCCGCCACCACCCGGCTGACGCCGATGCCATAGCAGCCCATGACAAAAGGCTTTTCACCACCCTCCCGATCCTGGAAGGTGGCGTTCATGGCCTGGGAATAGCTGGTGCCGAGCTTGAAGATATGGCCCACCTCGATTCCGCGGGTGAGCTCCAGCTGGCCACCGCAGGAAGGACAGGGATCCTCGGTAGTAATCTGGCGCAGATCGCCCACCAGGTCGGGGGTGAAATCCCGGCCCGGATTGACCCCGGTGAGGTGATACCCCTTTTCATTGGCGCCGGTGACCGCGTTGACCATGCGCATCACCTCCTGGTCGGCAACGGTCCTGATCGGGATCTCCCGGGGACCGATATAGCCCACCGGCAGCCTGGTCAGCTTCCAGACCGTATCGTCATCGGCCAGCTCCACCTCGGTGGCGCCGAGGATGTTCCCCAGTTTCACATCCTGGACTTCACGGTCGCCACGCACCAGAACAGCCACCGGCTCGCCGTCGGCCAGGTAGACCATGGTCTTGATGATATCGGCCGGGCTTACCCCGAGAAACTCTGCCACCCGGTCCACCTTTTTCATCCCCGGCGTCTCCACCCGGGTCAGCTCGGCCGGCTCCTTCTGCACCGGGGTCTTCTCCGGAAGCACCACGGCCGCCTTTTCCACGTTGGCCGCATAGGAGCACGCCTTGCATATCACCAGGGTGTCCTCACCGGTATCGGCCAGGACCATGAACTCGTGAGAAAAGCTGCCGCCGATGGAGCCGGTGTCCGCCTCCACGGCCCGAAATTCCAGGCCACAGCGGGCGAATATCCGCTGATAGGCGTCATACATCTTCTGGTACGACTCGCTGGCAGCCTCGTCGCTGACATCAAAGGAATAGGCATCTTTCATGATGAATTCCCGCCCACGCATGAGGCCGAACCGGGGGCGGATCTCGTCCCGGAACTTGGTCTGGATCTGGTACAGGTTTACCGGCAGCTGCCGATAGGACTGCAGTTCCCGCCGGGCAAGGTCGGTGATGACCTCCTCATGGGTGGGTCCCAGGCAGTAATCGCGGTCGTGGCGGTCCTTGAAGCGGAGCAGCTCGGCCCCGTATTTCTGCCAGCGGCCGGTTTCCCGCCACAGATCCCCGGGCTGGACCATGGGCATGAGCAGTTCCTGGGCCCCGGCCCGGTTCATCTCCTCCCGGACGATCTGGGAGACCTTCTGCAGGGCCATGAATCCCAGGGGCAGGTAAGTGTAGAGGCCCGAGGTCAGCTTGCGGATAAAACCGGCCCGCAGCAGCAGTTGATGGCTTATTACTTCGGCCTCGGCCGGAGTTTCCTTTGTGGTCGGCAATAATAGTTTTGAATAGCGCATGGATATCTGTAAAAAAAATAAATGGTAGAGGTGAATAACGGAAAAAGACCGGCGGCGGGATGGATGATCAGTCCCTGTTCTCCCGCCGCTCCCGCTCCATCTTGTTGAGCTCGTCGAGAAAGACCGGCAGTAGTTCCTCCTCGGGCAGTTTTTTAAAGATCTCGCCCTTTTTGAAGATGATCCCCACCCCGTGGCCCCCGGCAATACCGATATCGGCCTCCCGGGCCTCGCCCGGACCATTGACCACACAGCCCATGACCGCCACCTTGAGGTTGGTCTCCATGGTCTGCAGATGTTTTTCCACGGCCTCGGCCAGGGGAAAGAGATCGATCCGGGTCCGGCCGCAGGTGGGACAGGATATCATCTCCGGCCCCCGCTGGCGGATACGCAGCGAACGCAGGAGCTCAAACCCCACCCGAATCTCCTCTTCCGGGTCGCGGGTGAGCGAAATACGGAAGGTATCGCCGATGCCCTCGAACAAAAGAATCCCCAAAGCCACACTGGACTTCACAGTGCCGGCGATCAGGCCGCCGGCTTCGGTCACCCCGATATGGAGGGGGTAGTCTGTCTTTTCGGACAGCTCCCGATAGCCGGAGATGGTGGTGAGGGTATCCGAGGACTTGATGGAAATTTTTATCTCGTAAAACGAGAGTTTCTCCAGCAGGGCCACGTTGCGCAGCGCGCTTTCGATGAGCGCGGTGGGCCTGTCCGGGGTCGGATAACCATATTTTTTCAAGAGATCTTTCTCAATGGATCCGGAGTTGACCCCAACGCGGATGGGAACCCGATGCTGCCGGGCCGCATCCACCACCCTGGCCAGCTTATCCTCACCACCCAGGTTGCCCGGGTTGATGCGGATGGCCTGGGCACCGTGTTCCATGGCCGCCACGGCCAGACGGGAGTCGAAATGGATATCAGCGATCAGGGGAATGGTGATCCGCTCACGGATACCACGAATGGCCACCGCAGCCTCCATGTCCGGAACCGCCACCCGGATCAGTTCACAGCCCGCCTTTTCCAGCCGCCGGATCTGGGCCACAGTGGCCTCTATATCCCGGGTATCGGTATTGGTCATGGACTGGACCGAAATCGGGGCTCCGCCGCCAATGGCCACCGGGCCTATATGGATCTGTCGTGTCTTTCTGCGCTTGATCATTGTCCCATGGAGTGACTAACTGTCCCGGCACCGAAGTTGACGGTGGGGGAAGAAACAGATGTTTATTACCGGCCCGACCGGGGCTCGGTGTTACCGGCCGATGGTTGCCGCCTGGCCTTGAAATTCAGTTCCGCATCAGAAGCCCGGATATAGAGAGGGGCTGCCGCAGCCGGCTCAAGCACGTCCCCCAGGGCCAGCATCCGGCCACCCAGCAGACCGACAAAGGCCGCCCTGGGCTGACAGAGGGGAGGAGGCAGAATCTCGATCAGCCTGGACCCGGCAAATATCTCATGAAAGGCGGCGACTCCGGGTCCGGCGAACACCGTGGGCCCGGTAAGCTTTGCCACCAGTTGTTCCGGACCGATAACCACGGGGTCCTGACTCCGAACCGGCAACCCATCGTCTCCTGACCGGTAGAGGGCCGCATACACCTCGTTTTTCCGGGCATCGAGCAGGCAGCACAGCTCTTTTTCTCTGGCCACCCCCAGGGCCGTGCAGGCCAGGGCATCCAGGGTTGGCACACCCAGCAGCGGTACCCCGGCCGCCATGGCAAGTCCCTTGGCCGCCGCCATGCCGATGCGCAACCCGGTGAAGGACCCGGGCCCCAGACTGACCGCGATTCCGTCCAGCTGCTCCCAACTCACCCCGCCGGCCCCAAGGACCCACTCCACGCTGCCGAGCAGTCGCCGGGCGTGGGTCACCCTGGGCTGGGCCGTGGCCTCGGCCAGGAGAGCGCCGGAAAGCGGATCGCCGCTGGTCAGGGCCACGCTGCCGCAGCCGGTGGCGGTTTCAATGGCAAGAATCAGGGGCTGGTCCACCGCTGGATAATCCTGAGTATATCATTATAGAAGACAAAAAGCATGAGGGTGCCGAGCAGCATGATACCGATCTTCTGGCTCCACTCCATGGCCTGCTCGCTGAGCGGCCGGCGGCGGATCCCTTCCAGGGTGAGAAAGACCAGATGGCCGCCGTCCAGCACCGGCACCGGCAGCAGGTTGAGGACACCCAGATTCACACTGAGAAGCCCCATGAAGTAGAGCAGGTTCATCCAGCCCGCCTCCAGCTGCTGACCGGCGATCTCGGCGATACGGATGGGCCCGCCGAGCTCGGTGGCCGGCACCACCCGCTGAAAGATCTTGATGATGCCCAGAACTGTTAGATAGATGAGATTCCAGGTCTGAATAAAGGCCGCCTTGATCGATTCGGCCAGGCCGGACTTCTTGTAGACCAGCTGGTCATCCCGGGTGATACCGAGCATATAGCGCTCCCCCACCTCTTCGCCGAACAGGTTTTTCACCTTTTCCATGGCCGGAGTGGCGGTGATGGTCAGCTCCTCGCTGCCCCGCTTGATCCGCAGCACCACCTTTCTGCCGCCACTTTCACGGATGAGCCGGGAAACATCCTGCCAGGAGGTGGTCTGCTGACCATTGATGGCAAGGACCTCGTCACCGGGCTGAATCCCTGCCCGCTCGGCAGCCGAGCCGGGCGCCACCTGACCGATCCTGGTGGTATCCACCGGTTCGGGCAGACCCACGGCCAGAAACATGGCGGCAAAGAGCAGGACGGCAAAGAGCAGATTGAAAAGCGGGCCGCCAAAGACTATGCCGAAGCGCTGCCACACAGGCTTGTGGGAAAAAGAGCGGGCGCGGTCCTCCGGTGGAATCTCTTCCCCGGGCTGTTCACCATACATCTTGACATAGCCGCCCAGGGGAAAGGCGGAGATCAGGTATTCGGTCTCGCCCCATTTTTTCCCTATGACCTTGTTACCGAAACCAAGGGAAAACTTGAGAACCCGCACCCCGAAGAGTTTGGCAAAGAGAAAATGACCCAGTTCATGGACAAAGATAAGGACACCAAGAACCAGTATAAAGGAAATCAGGGAATTCATAGGTATTGGACGTAACGGTTAACGGTTGACAGGAACCTCCATGGCCCCGTAGCAGAATATCCCTTCCGGGCCGGCGATGGCTTATGCCGAACCGGCGCCGGTCAGGCACACCTCTTCTTCGGCCACAATCCGGGCCTGTCGGTCCGCTTCCAGTATGGCGTCCAGATCACGGTCATCGCCATGTTCCACCTTGCGGGTTGTCCGGGCCACCACGCGGGAAATATCGGTAAAACCGATACGCCCGTCCAGGAAGGCATCGACGGCTATCTCATTGGCAGCATTAAGAACCGCCGGCCATGTCCCCCCCTGTTCGAGACAGTCAAAGGCCAGGCGCAGGGCCGGAAAACGATCATAATCGGGTTTTTCAAAATCCAGCCGGCCGCACTCGGAAAGGCTCAGGCGGGACAGGCCAAGCCCGAGCCTTTCGGGATAGGAAAGCGCGTAGGCAATGGGAATACGCATGTCTGGAATACCGAGCTGAGCCACCACCGAGCCATCGACATATTCCACCAGGGAATGGACCACGGACTGGGGATGGACCACCACCCCGATCTGCTCGCTGGAGACATCAAAAAGCCAGCGTGCCTCGATTACTTCCAGTCCCTTGTTCATCAGCGTGGCGGAATCAATGGATATCTTGCGGCCCATGTCCCAGTTGGGATGGGCCAGGGCCTGGGCCGGGGTGACCCGAACCAGCTCTTCGGGCGCCATGGCCCGGAAGGGCCCGCCAGAGGCGGTGAGGATGATCCGTCCCACGTCCTGGCGCCGACCGGCCTCCAGGGCCTGAAAGATGGCCGAATGTTCTGAATCGATGGGCAGCAGCCGTACCCGGTGTTCCCGTACCGCTTCCATGATCAGCCGACCGGCCATGACCAGGGTTTCCTTGTTGGCCAGGCCGATATCCTTGCCGGCCATGATGGCGTCCAGGGTGGGTAATAAACCCACGGCGCCAACCACGGCCGAAACAACCATCTGGGCCTGGACCATGGTGGCGATACGGCGATTGCCCTCGGTGCCGCAGAAAATGCGGCGGTGATAGCTGTCCGGCAGCAGAGCGGCCAGTTCATCGACCAGCTCGGGCCGGCCGATGGAGACCAGTTGTGGCTCAAATTCAAGCACCTGCCTTGCCAGCTCCCGGACATTGGACCCTGCTGACAGGCCGACGATGCGGAACCGGTCGCTGAACTGGCGCACCACGGCCAGGACATTCTGGCCGATGGAGCCGGTGGAGCCAAGCAGACTGATGCACTTCATGCCAGCACACCGCAGGTGAGAAGGAGGTAAAAGACCGGCGCGGTCAACAGCAGGCTGTCGATCCGATCCAGCAGGCCGCCGTGTCCGGCCAGGATGGTACCGGAATCCTTGACCCCCGAGCTTCGTTTGATCACCGACTCGATCAGGTCTCCCATGATACCCACCACCACCAGGAGAGGCCCGAAAAGAGCCATCCGGACCAGGGATCCTTCGGGGAGAATCACGCTCCCCACCAGTACCGCGGCCAGGGATCCGGCCAGGATACCTCCCAGGGCCCCGACAACGGTCTTACCGGGACTGATGGAGGGACAGAGTTTCCGGCGACCGAAGGCCCGACCGGCATAATAGGCCCCGGTATCGGAACCGGCGGTGATAGCGACCAGGAGCAGCAGCCAGCCGGCTCCGTTATCCAGAAATCGGATCAGGACCAGGTGGGCACCGCAAAATGAAATATAGGCAAGACCCAGGACGGACAGGCTGAAAAAAGCCAGTACGTCGTCGAGGCGGGAATAACGGCGCAGCACCAGGAGAACCGTCCCGAGGAGACCACCGGCCAGGCCGCCAAGGAGGGCGGCCGGGGTGGCGATGATCGTGGTCAGGACCGGCAGACCGGCCACTGCCAGGGAACCCAGAAGCTCGCCCCTGGTCTGGCCGGGCAGGACCATGCGAAAGTATTCATACAGGCCGGTGAAAACCAGGGCCACCATCACAAGATAGAAGAGGGGCCCGGGCACGCCAAAAAGCAGCAGAACCCAGACAACCAGCATACCGAGGCCGGGAAGGACTCGCCCCATGGCCTTACTCCTGTCGCAGCTGGGCCCCGGTACGGCCGAAACGGCGCTGGCGGGTCCCATAGGTGGCAATGGCTTCAAGAAACTGTTCTTTGCGGAAGTCGGGCCATTTGATTTCGGTGAAGTAGAGTTCAGAGTAGGACAGCTGCCAGAGAAGAAAATTGGACAACCGCTGCTCGCCGCCGGTACGGATCAACAGATCGGGATCCGGCTGACCGGCGGTGTAGAGGACATTGCTCATCTGCTCCTCATCCAGATCCCGCCAGTCAAAGCCCTCTTCCACACAGCGCCTGGCCAGCTCCCGTACGCCCTGCATTATTTCACTGCGGCTGCCATAGGAAAGGGCCAGGTTGAGGTACATGGTCTCGCAGCGGGCGGTTTCCTCCATCACCTCGGCCAGGACATCCTGGACATCCTGGGGAAGCCGATGCTGCTGACCGAAGCAGGAGAGCCGAATATCGTTTTCCAGCATGCTGGACAACTCGGCCCGGAGATAGTTTTTAAGGAGCCCCATCAGCCCCTTGACCTCAAAGGAGGGGCGACGCCAGTTTTCCGTGGAAAAGGCGTACAGGGTCAGGTGGCGGACCCCGATCTCCCGGGCAGCCCGGACCACAATCCGGACCGAGTCAACCCCGGCCTTGTGACCGAAGAGGCGTGGCCGATGCTGATTTTCGGCCCACCGGCCATTTCCATCCATGATAATGGCCACATGGCGGGGAACCTGCAGAATTTCGGATGATTGCGAAGAAGGCATGGCATCGGAGGCGATCAGACCTCCATGACCTCTTTTTCTTTACCGGCAGCGATCTCGTCGATCTGCTTGATGAAGGCATCGGTGGCCTTCTGCGCTTCTTCCTGGAGGCGGAACATCTCGTCCTCGGAGATCTCCTTGTCCTTTTTCATCTTTTTGAAAGTGTCGTTGGCCTCACGACGGACATTGCGGATGGCCACCCGGAACTCCTCGGCCACTTTCTTGACCTGCTTGACAAGCTCCCGGCGCCGCTCCTCGGTGAGCTGCGGGATATTGAGGCGGATAACCTTGCCGTCATTGACCGGGGTCAGTCCCAGGTCCGAGGCCATGATCGCCTTTTCGATATGGGGCAGCATCTGCGGATCCCATGGCTGGATCACGATCTGCCGGCTCTCAGGAATGGTGATGGTCCCCACCTGGTTGAGCGGCAGGGTGGAACCGTAGGCATCCACCTTGACATCATCCAGCAGAGACAGGGAGGCGCGTCCGGTGCGAATTTTTGTCAGTTCCCGCTTAAAGGCCTCAACACTGGATTCCATCTTTGCATTGAGTTGCTCGATAACCTCCATCTCTCCCTCCTGACCGCCGGTGGCGGAATCTTTTTTTTGAAACCAAATAACTTCAGTGCATCTCCAACCAGAAAAAAATCCCTGCGGGACCGACAGTCTTGGCTGCAGACGTGACGGCCGGTTATTGCCGGGTAATCAGGGTGCCGATATTCTCTCCGGCGGCCGCGCGAACAATGTTGCCCTGTTTTTTCATGTTGAAGACAAAAACAGGCAGGTTGCTGTCGCGGGCCAGGGATATGCCGGCCGCATCCATGACCCTGAGGTTCTCCTGCAGTACCCTGGTATAACTCAGGGTGTCGAAGCGCACGGCCTGGGGATCCTTTTCCGGATCCCGGTCATAGACACCATCCACCCTGGTTGCCTTCATGATCACGTCGGCATTGATTTCAAGTGCCCGCAGGACCGCAGCGGTATCGGTGGTAAAATAGGGATTGCCGGTTCCGGCGGCAAAGATCACCACCCGGCCCTTTTCAAGATGCCTCAGGGCCCGGCGGCGGATATAGGGTTCACAGACCGTCTGCATGGGAATGGCCGACATGACCCGGGCCGGCACCAGCTGCTGCTCCAGACCATCCTGCATGGCCAGGGCATTCATCACCGTGGCCAGCATGCCCATGTTATCGGCATTGGCCCGGTCCATGCCCGAGGCCGCACCGGCCATACCGCGGAAAATGTTGCCGGCGCCAATAACCAGGCCAAGCTGAACTCCCTGGGAGTGAACCTGCTTGATTTCCGAAGCCACGAACTGAATCATTTCCGGTGAAATGCCGAAGCAGTCTTCACCCATGAGAGCCTCGCCGCTGATCTTCAACAGGATACGGTTGTATTTCATCCTGAATGCCTCCGAAATGTACAGGAACCCCGTGGGAATAGTCCCGGACTGTCCGGGAGACAGTCCGGGCAGAGAAAAAAAATCAGGCGCCGATCTGGAACCGGGCAAAGCGCTTGATGGAGATGTTCTCCCCAAGCTTGGCAATAACTTCGTTGAGCAGATCCTGGATGGAAAGATCCGGGTTCTTGACGAACTTCTGATCCATCAGGCAGATCTCGGAGATGTACTTCTCGATCTTGCCGGAGACAATCTTCTCGACGATGTTCTCGGGCTTGCCGGACTCCAGGGCCTGCTTGGTGTAGATTTCTTTCTCGCGCTCGATGAGCTCGGCGGGAATCTCCTCCCGGCGCACTGCCACGGGATTGACCGCCGCGATGTGCATGGCGATATCCTTGGCAAAGTCTTTGAAATCATCGGTCTTGGCCACGAAATCGGTTTCGCAGCCCACCTCGACCATGACGCCGAGTTTACCGCCACCATGGATGTAGCATTCAATAACCCCTTCGGAGGTGGCCCTGTCAGCCCGTTTGGCAGCCACGGCCAGGCCTTTTTGACGCAGCAGGTCAACGGCCTTGTCCATGTCACCCTCTGTTTCGGCGAGGGCCCGCTTGCAGTCCATCATGCCGGCATTGGTCTTGTCACGCAGTTCCTTGACCATCTGGCTTGTAATCTTCACGGCTTGTTCTCCTCTATATCAAAACTTTTCCAGACCCTGTATCAGGTCCGGGTGTTCAAGATGTCTGGTCATCCATCATGGAAGAAGGGGACAACAGGTCCCCTTCATGCCAATGAATAAAAGTCGATTCGTTACTGGGCAGCAGGCGTGGAGTCTGTTGCTGACTCAGCGGCCGGCTCGGCTGCGGCTTCGGTCATTGCCGCTTCCATGCCTTCGACATTGCCTTCACTGACCTCGGCTTCCTCACCCCGGCGGGCCTTACCTTCGAGTACCGCATCTGCCATCAGCGAGGTGATCAACCGGATGGCGCGGATGGCGTCATCGTTACCGGGAATGACATAATCGATGGGATCGGGATCACAGTTGGTATCGGTGAGGGCTACCACCGGAATCTCCAGTTTCTTGGCCTCGGAAACCGCGATCTCCTCTTTCTTGGGATCAATCACAAAAAGGACATCGGGCAGGGTACGCATATTCTTGATGCCGCCAAGGTTCCGGGTCAGCTTGACCCGCTCCTTCTCCATCTTGAGAATCTCTTTCTTGGGGAAGCGGTTGATGGTCCCGTCTTCCTGCATGGCCTCGATCTTCTTCAGCCGGTCCACCGAACGCTTGATGGTCTGAAAGTTGGTCATCATCCCACCAAGCCAGCGATGATCGACATAGTACATGCCACAGCGCGAGGCCTCCTCGGCGATGATATCCTGGGCCTGGCGCTTGGTGCCCACGAACATGACCGACCCTCCATCGGCGACTACATCGACCAGATAGGCATACGCCTTGCGAAACAGCTTCATGGTCGCATCGAGATTGATGATGTAGATGCCGTTACGCGGACCGTAGATGTAGGGTTTCATCTTGGGGTTCCAGCGCCGGGTCTGGTGGCCGAAGTGGAGCCCTGCTTCCAGCATCTGTCGCATGGTTACCTTAGTCATAATTCCTCCAGTACATTCAGGTTTAACCTCCATCCCATGTCTCATCCGCCCGGAGGCGGACACCTGAAGACCTGTGCGGGATGTGTGTGATACTGGACCGGTTCATTCCGGGCCAGCTGCAAACTAAGAACCTCTTTTGTTACCATGAACGAACCATATTTTCAAGATTTTATATCCTGAAACGCAGCAGGTCCCTGCTCATGATTTATAACGGTAAAACAGTAGGATTACCTGTGCCTGAATCCGTGAAGCTGGAATTTCGCCGCATCCGCCAGGTAAGCGAAGACTCCGGGAAGAGGCCCATTGATTAGAGTGACGCTCTATCAATCGTTGATGACGCAGCGGATGTGGTGAAAGTCCAGCTACCGAAGGGCGACTCCATTACAAAGAGCGAAGTGGAAAACCCAATATCATCTTTTCATTTTCTGATTACCATCAATCTTCAGCATTGAAACCGGTGTCGGCCTCACTTGTTTCACGGGTGTCTGTGGCCTGGATGGCCACAGTCAAGCCCCCAGGGACGGGTTTATGGCGTCCCGTGCAACAAGTGAGGTCGACACCTTCGGGCATCGGTGGCTGAATTTCAGTGGTAATCAGATTTCATTTTGATTGAAATTCAAGACAGATAGCCAAAAACAATAATCTTCCCGTCACGGATTCAGGTGGGAGTCAATGTATTTCTGCCCCCGAGAACCGCAGGCAGCCACTGAAAACCGAATTTAAGCAGTTCAGCGTCGTCGCGCTCGATGCGCCGCCGCCGGTCACGATCGATGCGATACCGGTCAAGAAGATGGTGGCGCGACGCATAGTCACGAAAGCCGTCAATGTCGTAGCAGACCATGAACGCCAGCTGCTGCCGGGGACCGGCGGCCCCCTCCCCTTCCCATGGGTTAGTGGCAAAAAAAGCGTCCAACTCCGCCCACAGATCGTTCATCAAATTGTATTCGAGAAGTTTCTGATCCCGCTCCCACTGTTTAACCGTATAGGTACCCTCTTCGTCATGCCCCTTGCAGTAGGGATGCCGGACCAGGAAATAATGGGTCTTGAGCCGCCCACGCCGACCGCACTTCTCCACGCCCCGCTCCAGGGGATAGGTACGGCAGGCCGAGGGACGGTCCGGGTAGACCGAACAGCCCTCCCTGGTCAGAAAAGGACAGGGATAGTCTTCCTGCTCGGCCATGTTGAGCATGAGCGAGGGGAAATAGGGATGACTGCCTTCACCAATGCGGCAGTGGGTGTGGATGAACTCTGCCGAATGCATGCCCAGACAGTTTTTGAGCCTGAGCACATCGTAGGGAAAGAGATAGATCTCCACCTTGTGACAGCAGGCCAGATAACAGGAGATGTCTGGATGACACCGGAAACGGAAGGTATCTCCGCCGTTGAGGGCTATCCGTTGCCCGGTTGCAGGTGATGGAGTTTTGTTTTCTTTCATGGGATACACAAAAAAAAAGCTGATATGACGAGCATATCAGCTTTAACGAATCTCTTAGCCCGTGGCCACCTGCCGATTTATTCTTCCTCGGCAGCCTCAACCTCGGCTTCTTCGTAGGATTCTTCGAAATCAACCAGTTCAAGAATGGCCATGGGTGCGGCATCGCCGTTCCTGGTCCCGGTGCGGATGATCCGGGTATAGCCGCCCTTGCGATCCTGGTACTGGACACTGATCTCCTCAAAGAGCTTGGCAACGATATCCTTGCTGCGGATATAGGCCAGAGCCTGACGCCTGGCATGCAGATCGCCACGCTTGCCAAGGGTAATCATTTTTTCAGCCATTCTCCGGGCCTCTTTGGCCTTGGGAACAGTTGTAACGATACGCTCATGCTCCAGAAGCGAGGTCACCATATTGCGCAGCATGGCCTTACGATGAGCGGTTGTGCGGCCAAGTTTTCTGCCAGCTTTTCTATGTCTCATTGTCCTGTCCTTTTATCGTGATCGTGCTGACACCGTGCCGGCGGGAGCTTATTTTTCCTCGCCGCCCTCTTCGCGTTCATCCGGAGGAACCCAACCTTCGAGTTTCATCCCGAGGGTCAGATTGTGTTCGGCAAGCAGTGTCTTGATTTCATTGAGGGACTTGCGTCCAAAGTTCTTGGTCTTGAGCATCTCGGCGTCTGTGCGCTGCACCAGCTGGCCGATATACTGTATCTTGGCATTTTTAAGACAGTTGGCCGACCGTACCGAAAGCTCCAGGTCCTCAACGTTCTTGTCGAGGAACGGGTGAAACTCCGTTACGTCGCTATCCCCTTCAGGAGCCTCAGGCGCCTTGGCGGCCTCTTCATCGAAATTGACGAAGATGGTCATCTGTTCCTTGAGAATCTTGGCTGCATAGGCCAAGGCATCCTCGGGACGAACCGAACCGTCTGTTTCGATCTCAATGGTCAGCTTGTCATAATCCGTCTGCTGGCCGACCCGGGCCTGGCTGACCACAAACTGACTCCGCCGAATCGGAGAGAAAGCGGCGTCAATGGGAATGACCCCGATTGGCTGATCATCTCTCTTGTTCCGTTCAGCCGGAACGTAGCCCTTACCCCAGCACACCTCGAGTTCCGCCCTGAAGGTTGTATCGCTGGTAATGGTACAGATGGGCGCCTCGGGATTCATCACATCGACATATCCCTGGCCGTTGATATCCCCAGCCGTTACCGTCGCCGGCCCCTTCTTCTCGATGGTGACCGTGCGCGAGTCAGGACCGTTGAGCTTCAAACGGACCTGCTTGAGATTGAGGATAATATCGGCAACGTCCTCATGAATGCCGTCGATGGTAGTGAACTCGTGCTGGGCACCATCGATCCTGACCGAAGTAATGGCAGCACCCCTGATCGACGAGAGCAGGATCCGGCGCAGTGAATTACCGATGGTGGTCGCGAAACCACGCTCAAACGGCTGGCATTCGAACTTGCCGTACCGGTCTGTATGGGTCTCTGACCTGACTTCCAGACGATCGGGAGTAATAAGATCGTGCCAATTTTTGTAAAAGGGATTGTCGTCCCTGATTTCCTGTGCCATGCAATACCTGACTTCTTAAATTTACTTGGAGTACAGCTCGACGATAAGCTGTTCCTGGATCGGCATGGTAATCTCGTCCCGGCTTGGCAGCGCCTTCACCGTACCCTTGAAGTTCGCCTGATCCAACTCAAGCCAGCTTGGGATTCCCCGGCGTGCTGCACCCTCGATGTTGTCGGTAATCATCTCGTTCTTGCGGCTCTTCTCACGCAGAGAGATCTCATCACCCACAGAGACCTGGAAAGAAGGGATGTTGACCTTCTTGCCATTGACGAGGAAATGATTGTGACGGATCAGCTGCCGGGCCTGATCGCGCGAACAGGCAAATCCCAGCCGATAGACGGTATTGTCGAGCCTACGCTCAAGCATCACCAGCAGGTTCTCGCCAGTGACGCCCTTGGCCCGGTCTGCCATGTAGAAATACCGGCGAAACTGGCCTTCCAGCATGCCGTACATATGCTTGACCTTCTGCTTCTCGCGCAGCTGAATCGCGTAGTTGGACTGCTTACGAAACCTTGCCTGACCATGCTGACCCGGCGCGTAAGAACGGCGCTCGAACGAACATTTGTCCGAATAACACCGGTCTCCTTTCAGAAACATTTTCAGGTTCTCACGCCTGCACATCCTGCAGGAAGCTCCTGTATATCTGGCCACCTTAAACCTCCATGAAATATACTTACGGCCTGCCACCCCGGGCGCTCACCCGGGAAGACAAACCGTTTACCTCCACGCCTTAGCGGGAAAAATCAGACCCTTCTGCGCTTGGGCGGCTTGCAGCCGTTATGCGGAATGGGTGTTACATCGCTGATCTTGCTGACATCCAGATCTGCGGTTGTCAGAGCACGAAGGGCAGCCTCACGACCAGGTCCCGGACCTTTCACCCGAACCTCGACCTTACGGATGCCATGTTCCTTGGCCTTCTTTACGGCATCGCTGAGCGCATTCTGGGCTGCAAAGGGCGTCGACTTACGAGACCCCTTGAAACCGATGACACCGGCACTGGACCAGGAAATGACATTGCCCTGGCGGTCTGAAATAGTTATGATCGTATTGTTGAACGTGGAGTAGATAAAGACAATTCCCTCGGGAATGTTCTTTTTCTCGCGGCGCTTGCTCCTGGCAGCACCTTTTTTTGCCTTAGCCATGTCTGCTCCGTTTCGTATCATCCGACGCAAGGCCGGATGTCATAAAATCTTATTTTTTCCGAACTGCTGCCCCGCGCCGCGGCCCTTTCCGGGTTCTGGCGTTGGTCTTGGTCCGCTGACCACGACAGGGAAGGCTCATACGATGCCTGCGCCCCCGGTAGCAGCCAATGTCCATTAAGCGCTTGATGTCCATGGACACCTTCCGCCGGCGATCGCCCTCGACCTCGTAGTCGGCCTCGATGATCTTCCTGATCCGGGTAACGTCATCCCCGGAAAGATCATCGGAATTCATCTGGTATGGCAGATCCGCCTTGTCCAGAATCTCCCGTGCCGTGCTGAGACCGATCCCATAAATATAGGTCAGCGCCCGATCCATATGTTTGTTTCGTGGTAAGTCTACACCTGCTATACGTGCCAAGATCCTACTCCTCTCGTGATACCTTTAGCGCGGAAGAACTTAGCCCTGCCGCTGCTTATGCTTCTTGTTCTTGCAGGTTACCCGTACAATTCCATTGCGCTTGATGACCTTACAGTCTGCGCACATCTTTTTAACCGATGCCCGAACCTTCATGCTCAGATCTCCTCTATCAGTACCTGGCTACTTCTTGTTCCTTCCGCCCTTTGAGCGAAAAGTTACCCTGCCCCGGGTCAGATCGTACGGCGAAAGCTCTACGGTTACCCGGTCGCCAGGTAGAATCTTGATGTAATGCATCCGCATTTTACCCGAAATGTGGGCAAGTACCTTGTGACCGTTATCCAGTTCCACTCGAAACATGGCGTTGGGCAACGGTTCAATGATGGTTCCTTCTACTTCAATGGCGTCTTCTTTGGCCATACTACCTTCCTGTGATTAAAATAATCAGCGCAAAAAACTGTATTATATATCGGACTCTCTGTTTTTTTACAAGATATTTTCACAGGTCTTGCAAAAAGGTCCCAATTAATATTATTTTTTTGCTTTTTCCCGTGCGCTGAGCACCAGGGGACCTTCTTTTGTCGCAGCTACCGAATGCTCGAAGTGGGCCGAAGGTTTCCGGTCCGCGGTCACCACCGTCCACCGGTCGGCAAGGACCTTGACCTTGTGGGTACCGGCATTGACCATGGGCTCTATGGCCACGACCATGCCTTCCAGGATTCGTGGCGACGGCTGTTTCTGCACGTAGTTTGGAACTTCCGGACCTTCATGCAGGCTGGTACCAATACCGTGGCCGACAAAATGGCGAACCACGGAGAATCCATGTTGTTCTGCATGCGTCTGGACTGCCCGGGAGATATCGGCTATCCGGTTGCCGACCTTGACCTGGGCAATGGCCTTTTCAAGGGATTCCCTGGTCACCTCGAGCAGTCTCCGCTTAAGCGGGCTGATCTCACCTACCGGGATGGTTATGGCTGAATCACCATAAAATCCCTGGTACCGGACCCCAAAATCCACAGAGACAATATCTCCCTCCCGGATAACAACCTTCTTGGAAGGTATACCGTGGACAACCTGCTCGTTGATGGAGACACAGAGGCTGCCCGGAAAACCGCGATACCCTTTGAAAGCCGGTTCGGATCCGTGATCGCGACAGTACTCTTCGGCCCAGCGGTCAAGCTTGAGCGTGGTCAGTCCCGGCCGGATACGCTCCTCAAGCAGGCTCAGTACCCCGGCGACAATCTGATTCGCCCGGTACATGATCTCGATCTCTTCGGGCGTCTTGACGATAATCGTCTTGCTCTGATCCGACTCACTCACAGCTTGTTAACGGCGTCCCTTGATTCGGCCGGCCTTCATGAAGCCTTCATAGTTTCGCATGACCAGATGTGACTCGATCTGCGAAATGGTATCAATGGAGACACCGACCACGATGAGCAATGCCGTGCCGCCGAAGAAGAACGGTACATTGAACTTGTTGATCAACAGGGTCGGCATGACGCACACCGCGCTGAGGTAAATGGCTCCGATCACGGTCAGTCGTGTCAAGACCTTGTCGATGAACTCAGCCGTCTTCCTGCCGGGCCGGATACCCGGAATAAAACCGCCGTTCTTCTTGAGATTTTCCGCCACATCGTCGGGATTGAAGGTGACCGCGGTGTAAAAAAAGCAGAAAAAGACAATCATGCCAATGTACATGAGATAGTACCAGACAGTTCCAGGAGCCAGAGCTGCCGAAACCTGCTGGACCCAGTCGATCTTGACAAAACTCCCTATGGTGGCTGGGAACATCATGATCGACGAGGCAAAAATCGGCGGAATGACGCCGGATATATTAATTTTCAGCGGCAGATGAGATGCCTGGCCACCGTACACACGTCGTCCGACCACCCGCTTGGCATACTGAATGGGAATTCGACGCTGGGCAGTCTCCACGAAGATGATGAAGGCTACAACCGCCACCATCAGCACGATGAGGAACGGAATAAAGATGACCTGCAGCTCTCCTGCCTTGACCAGCTGAATGGTATTTCCGGCTGCAGCAGGCATCCTGGCAACAATACCGGCGAAAATGATCAGCGAAATTCCGTTGCCGATCCCGCGCTCGGTCATCTGCTCACCAAGCCACATGATAAAGGCGGTTCCCGAGGTCAGGGTCAGGATGGTCATCAGCTTGAAGCCCCAGCCAGGATCCATGACAATGGCCTCGCCTCCCGGTCCAGCCATGCCTTCAAGGCCGGTGGCGATAAACAGACTCTGGATGAGCGACAGGGCCACGGTACCGTAACGGGTGTACTGAGTGATCTTGCGCCGCCCGGCTTCGCCTTCTTTGGAGAGCGCTTCAAGCTGGGGAATGACCACAGTCAGCAGCTGGATAATGATGGAGGCACTGATGTAGGGCATGATTCCCAGGGCAAAGATGGAAAAATTCTCCAGTGCACCACCGGAAAACATGTTGAACATGCCAAAGAGTGTGGAGGCATTCTTGGCAAAGAATGCGGCAAGTGCCTCGCCATTGATCCCCGGCGTGGGAATCTGTACGCCCATCCTGTATACCAGGAGCATGAGCAGCGTAAAGACAATCCGCCGTCTCAACTCCGGTATGTTCGCTGCACTGGCCAGTCCGCTCATCTAGTCAACCTTTACCGTGCCACCGGCAGCTTCGATTTTGGCCCGGGCAGAACCACTGATCTTGTCCACTTCCAGGGTGATGGCCCTGGTGATCTCACCATTGGCCAGAACCTTGATCAGTGTGTCCTTTTTCTTGATCACGCCGGCATCCAGCAGAGCCTGACGGTCGACCACACTGCCGGCATCGAAACGGTCCAGGTCGGACAGCGATACCAGAGTATATTCCTTTTTGAATATGTTGGTGAAGCCACGCTTGGGCAACCGCCGATGCAGAGGCATCTGGCCACCCTCGAATCCGGGCTTGGCAGTGTATCCTGAACGGGACTTTGCTCCCTTGTGTCCACGACCGGCGGTCTTACCAAGACCGGAGCCCTGGCCACGACCAACACGCTTTTTGTTTTTCCTGGCTCCCTCACTGGGGGAGAGCGTATTGAGCTTCAGCATCGTCTATTCCTCCACCCGGACCAGATGGCGCACCTTGTTAACCATGCCACGGATCTCTGGTGTGTTCTTTCTGGTTACAGTCTTGTACATCTTTGTCAGTCCCAGACCAACCAGGGTGGCCCGGATCTTTCTGGTCGAGCCGATCTCGCTTTTTATCTGGGTAATGGTAATGGTATCACTCATCTCTACAGCCCCTCGTTAACACATTTCTTTCAAGCAGATCCTGCGTAACGAATAATGAAAGGTTCGCTCCAGCCCGCAGTTGGGCAGCAGCGCTACTCTAAGTAAAATCAGGCGACCATGTCTTCGACTTTCAGGCCCCGCAGTCTGGCGATCTGCTCGGCACTGCGGAGTCTGACCAGCCCGTCAATGGTAGCCTTGACCAGGTTGTGCGGATTGTTGGACCCCAGACACTTGGTCAGGATATTCTGTACCCCGGCTGCTTCCAGAACCGCGCGTACCGCGCCACCGGCAATAACACCGGTACCGTCGGAGGCAGGCTTGAGCATGACCGAGCCGGATTTGAACTTGCCGTAAATCTCATGCGGGATCGACACGTCGGTCAGAGCAACGGTCCGCATGTCCTTGCGCGCCCGCTCAATACCCTTGCGGATTGCTTCCGGTACCTGGTTGGCCTTACCCAGACCGTATCCGACCTTGCCTTTTCCGTCGCCGACAACGACAATGGCGGAAAAGCTGAAGCGCCGGCCACCCTTGACAACCTTGGCAACCCTGTTGATATAGACGATCTTTTCTATGAGCTCTTCCTGGTTGCCGTCTTTAGCCCGTTTATAATCAGCCAAGAAACACCCCCGTAGCTAAATGTATTTCCACGTTACCTGTTGTGGTACGTATCATTAGAATTCCAAACCGCCCTCGCGGGCACCTTCAGACAAAGCCTTGACCCGGCCATGGTACAGATTGCCGCCCCGGTCAAAAACGACCTTGGTAATCCCGGCGTTTCTGGCCCGCTCGGCAACCAGTTCACCGACCCTTTTTGCCTGGGCGCATTTGCCCTTGAGGTCCTCGGCATTAAATTCCTTGTCCTTGGTGGACATGGCGACAATGGTCGCATGCCTGGTGTCATCAATAATCTGCACATAAATGTGTTTGTTACTGCGGTACACCCGCATCCGCGGCTTTTCGGCTGTGCCGAATACCCGTTTCCTGATACGGCGGATCCGTTTCTTACGTGCAGTAAGTTTCTGACTTGTCTTTGCCATAATGCTACCCGTTTGTATTAGCTCACACCGCCGGCCTTACCGACCTTGCGAACAATATGCTCGTCGAAATAACGTATTCCCTTACCCTTGTACGGCTCCGGCTTGCGCACCGCCCTGATCCTGGCAGCGGTCAGGCCGACCAGTTCCTTGTCAATACCTTCCAGGGTAATGGAATTATCCTTGCCGACCTCTGCCTTGACCCCTTCGGGCAGCTGGAACTCAACCGGATTGGAGTATCCGACGTTGAGGGTCAGTACGGAACCGCTCACACTGGCCCGGTACCCGACACCTTCGACAATCAATTTCTTCTGGAATCCCTTGTCCACTCCGACAACCATGTTGTTGACCAGTGAGCGGAACAGACCCCAGAATGCCAGGACCCTTTTGGACCGGCCTTTGGGAGTAACGATGATATGATCACCGTCCATCTTCAGCTCGATCTCCGGACGGATATCCCTCTCCAGCGTACCCCTGGGACCACTCACCATGACGTGGGTTCCCTTTATCTCAACCTTTACCCCGCTTGGCACAGGAATCGGTTCTTTGCCAATTCTGGACATACTTACCTCCTCTCCTCAGACCGATACCGGTTACCAGACTTCACACAGAAGCTCGCCACCGATGTTCCGCCTGCGGGCCTCACGATCGGTAATGATTCCCTGGGACGTAGTAAGAATACCAACACCCAGACCACTCATGACCTTGGGAATACGGTCCGCTTTTTTGTACTGCCGCAATCCAGGTTTGGAAACTCGGCGCAGTCCGGTGATAATTTTCTCATTGTTTGGCCCGTACTTCAGGTCGATCCTCAGGGTGCCCTGCACATCAGCTTCAATGATGTGATAGTCCCTGATGTATCCTTCTTCCTTCAGTACCCTGGCAACACCGACCTTGAGTTTTGACAGCGGCATATCGACTGAATCGAAACCGGCCATGTTGCCGTTTCTGATTCTGGTCAGCATATCCGCCAGCGGATCACTCATAGACATCGAATTCTTCCTCTTTGTAATAGACAAAGTGACGGGTCGCGTCTGGCGCAGGCCCTTCATCTTTTATTTGGTGACCGCGGTATCCCCTCCAGGGGACGCACCATCTCCAGAGTAGTTCAGCCGGAGTATACCGTACTGAACTAATGTACAGCACTTTCTACCAGCTCGACTTGGTTACACCGGTAATCTCACCCTGAGAGGCAAGTTTCCGAAAGCAGAGCCTGCAACAGCCAAATTTCCTGAAAAAGGCTCTGGGCCGTCCGCAGAGCGGACAGCGGTTGTAGGCACGAACCTTGAACTTAGGTTTCCGTTTTGCTTTGGCAATGAGTGATTTTTTTGCCACTGCGTCCTCCTGATAATCAGTTCGAAATACTTGACCACTGATGTGGCAAGAAATTATTTCTTTTTAAACGGCATGCCCAGGTTCTTGAGCAGTGCCCGACCTTCGTCATCACTTTCAGCAGTGGTGACGATGGTAATATTAAGTCCCCGGATCTTGTCGATCTTGTCGTAATCGATCTCAGGGAAGATAATGTGTTCCCTGATCCCCAGCGAGTAGTTACCACGGCCATCAAATCCCTTGGGCGATACACCCCGGAAGTCACGCACCCGCGGGAGAGCCACATTGATCAGCTTGGAAAGAAAATCGTACATCTTATCCTTGCGCAGGGTGACCCTGGCGCCAATGGGCATTCCTTCACGGAGCTTGAATCCGGCAATGGACTTCTTGGCCCTGGTGACCACAGCCTTCTGGCCGGCGATCAGGGTAAGCTCCTGCGCCGCCTTCTCGATGATCTTCGGATTCTGCACAGCTTCCCCGAGGCCCATGTTCAGGACGACCTTCTCAATGCGGGGAATCTCCATCACATTCTTATAATCGAACTCTTTCTGGAGCTGCGGCCTGCACTCGCGCTCATATAGTTCTTTCAGCGTTCCCATTCTGTACTCCTAAAGTCCAGACAGTACTACTTCTTCTGGTTTTCTATGGTGGCACCGCAGCTCTTGCAGACCCGAACCTTGGTTCCATCTTCAAGAATCTTCTTTCCAATACGCACGGTCTTGGCACATTCCGGGCAAACCAGCATGAGATTGGAAATGTGAATAGGTGCTTCCCGTTCGATTATCTGACCTGGTTGGGTGGCGTCCACCGGTTTCTGGTGTTTCTTGATCATATTGATCCGTTCCACCACAGCCCGATTTTTCTTCCTGTCAATTTTAAGGATCTTGCCGACCCGGCCCTTGTCCTTGCCGGCGATTACCTCAACCTGATCGTTTGTCCGCAGACTTGTTGTTCCCTGCCGCATTATTCTGTCCTCGTATCGCTCTTTGGTCTGTAGTCCTCACTGCCGGGGGCAATGGCTACAGAACCTCCGGTGCGAGAGATATAATCTTCATGAAACCAAGGGAGCGCAACTCCCGGGCCACAGGCCCGAAGATACGCGTACCGATAGGTTCACCGGAGTTGGCCAGGAGCACAGCAGCATTCTCGTCAAACCGCACCGTGGTATCCTCGGGGCGCTTGATCTCCTTGGCCGTCCGGACGACAACAGCATCGAGCACGTCGCCCTTCTTCACCTTGGCGTGAGGAATGGCCTCCTTGACCGTTACAACGATAACATCACCGATGGAAGCGTAACGGCGCCTGGTGCCGCCAAGTACCCTGATACAGAGTACCTTCTTGGCGCCGGAATTATCGGCAACATTGAGTATAGTTTCAGTTTGTATCATGGTCTCACCTGATATATTTGCCTGTTTTCGACCCGCTGGTCAGCCGCCTGGCAGCTGCTAGACAGCCCGCTCAACAATGGAGCGTACCCGCCAGCGTTTGTTTTTCGACAGCGGCCGACACTCCTCTATGAGCACGGTGTCACCAATGTTGCAGGCATTTTCCGGATCGTGGGCCATATATTTCACCCGGCGCCGGATATACTTGCCATACAGCTTATGGCGAACTTTCCGCTCCACAAGGACAACAATGCTCTTATCCATCTTATTGGAAATAACAGAACCCTGTTGTGTCTTTCTGGTCTTGTTCGTATCACTCATTCTTACAGTCCAGTGCAATTTGTAATTTCGCCGAGCTCTATCAGCTCCGGGCCATCTCGTTCATCACGGTTTTCACTCTCGCAATATCCTTGCGGAGCTGAGCTAACCGGTCCGGATTTTCAAGCCGGCGGATACCGTGCTGGAATTGCAGCTTGAAGAGATCTTCCCGAAGGTCCTTTTCCTTCTTCCGAAGATCTTCCAGGCTCATATCACGAAGTTCTTTCGCCTTCATATCGTTGTGCTCCTGGTGATCACCTTGGTCGGGAACGGTAACTTGTAGCCGGCAAGTTTAAGCGCCTCAACAGCGAGCTCTTCGGGTACTCCGGAAAGCTCATAGAGGACCTTGCCGGGCTTTATGGTGGCTACCCAGTATTCCGGAGAACCTTTACCCTTACCCATCCTGGTTTCCGCAGGTTTCTTGGTGATGGGCTTGTCAGGGAAGACCCGGATCCACATCTTACCACCACGCTTGATCTTACGGTTGATGGTAATACGTGCAGCCTCAATCTGCTGCGCAGTCATACGCCCACAGCCTACAGCCTTGAGCGCATAGTCACCAAAGCTGATGGACGATCCGCGGTAGGCGGTTCCCTTCATCCGGCCCTTGTGCTGTTTCCTGTGCTTAACCTTGCGTGGACTTAACATTGTACTAACTCCTGCTCACGACTGTATATTGAAAGGCCCGTGGGCACATTCAACGTGTTTATCCTTACTGAGCGGCAACGGCCATATCGGATTCCTGAAGAACTTCGCCTTTGAAGATCCAGACTTTGACTCCGATAATACCATAGGTTGTTTTAGCCTCAGCAGTACCATAATCAATATCGGCTCTCAGGGTATGCAGCGGCACACGTCCTTCCTTGAACCATTCGGTCCGCGACATCTCCGCCCCGCCAAGACGGCCGGCGCAGGAGATCTTGATACCCTTGACGCCAAAACGGAGGGCAGAATTGATCGCCTTCTTCATGGCCCGCCGAAAGGCGATCCGGCGCTCAAGCTGCATGGCGATATTTTCTGCTACCAGCTGGGCATCAGCTTCGGGCCGACGCACTTCCTGAATATCAATCAGACAGGAATGACCGAACTTCTTCTCCAGGTCCTTTTTCAGGACCTCGATCTCGGATCCCTTCTTGCCGATGACAATCCCCGGACGGGCTGTGTACAGCTTGATCCTGATCTTCGCACCGGTCCGTTCGATAACAATACGGGAAATACCTGCGTGATACAGACGTTTCTTCAGATACTTCCGAATTTCCTGATCCTCATGCAGGTTGCGGGCATATTCCTTATCCGCATACCAGATTGATTCCCATGTGCGGGTTATACCCAGCCGCAGTCCTATGGGATTAACTTTCTGCCCCAAGGTTATCCTCCGTTGCCTCTTGAACTGTTAATTAGGGGATACGACCAGACCTTCAGTTCAGGCCTCGTCTACAACCACAGTAATGTGGCTTGTCCGTTTTAAAATTCTGGTTGCCCGACCCATGGCCCTGGGGCGATATCTTTTCAGCATCGGCCCGCCATTGATCTCAATCGACTTGATGTACAGCGTATCCACATCAATGGTGTCGGTCTGCTCGGCATTGGCCACAGCAGACTCTATTACCTTGCGAAGAATGCGCGCTGCCTTCTTGGGCATGAACTTCAGAGTGGTAATGGCTGTTTCCACATCCTTACCCCTGACCACGTCAGCAACCAGTCGCGCCTTCTGCGGCGAGATACGAATATATTTTGCGACGGCTTTCGTTTCCATCTTTTAACTCCTATCGCGTGTCACCCAGGCGGTATTTTTATAAAAGTCTCGTCCCGCCTCTCAAAGAACGTAACTTCTATGATTCGTTATGCAGAACCAGCCATCCTGCAATTGTGTTAGCGCTTCTTACCTTTTTTGTCAGCGGCGTGACCATAGTAGGTCCGGGTGGGTGAAAACTCACCAAGCTTGTGACCAACCATGTTCTCCGTGACATAGACCGGGATAAACTTTTTTCCGTTATGCACGGCAAAGGTCAGACCTACCATTTCAGGAATGATATCGGATCGGCGCGACCAGGTTTTTATTACCCTGCGATCGCCGGATTCCTGGGCCCTGATCACCTTTTTCATCAGATGATCATCGACAAAAGGACCCTTTTTGACAGAACGAGCCATATCAAAATACTCCAGATTGTTCTTTGAAAGTCATGCCTCAGTTACACTGAAACCGGCTTTGCATCATTTCCCGGCAGGCCTACATGTCCTGCCCGGATCTTACTTACGTTTGGTTACGATATCTCGATCAGAGGCTTTCCGCTTCCGGGTCTTGTACCCCTTGGTCGGTACGCCCCAGGGAGTACAGGGATGCCTACCACCGGAGCTCTTGCCCTCACCACCACCCATGGGATGATCGATGGGGTTCATGGCAACACCGCGAACATGGGGCCTGCGACCTTTCCAGCGGTTCCGTCCTGCCTTGCCAAGCTTTTCGCTGCCGTGCTCGGTGTTACCAACCTGGCCAATGCAGGCCCGGCAGAGCTTGTTGAATTTACGAACCTCACCGGATGGCAGTTTGACCAGTACATAGTTCCCTTCCTTGGCCATCAGCTGCGCTGCAGCGCCGGCAGAGCGAACCATCTGCGCACCCTTGCCTATCTTCATCTCCACATTGTGGATGATGGTACCCAAGGGTATCTTGACCATGGGCAGGCAGTTACCGGGCTTGATATCCACGTCGTCACCAGCCATGACCACATCACCGACCGATATGCCGTTGGGAGCAAGAATGTAACTCTTCTCGCCATCGGTATAGACAATCAGCGCGATGTTTGCGGAACGGTTGGGATCATATTCAATGGCCACTACCTTTGCTGCCACCCCGGTTTTGTTCCTTTTCCAATCGATAATACGGTATTTGCGTTTATGTCCACCGCCCCGGTGCCGTGACGTAATTCTACCGTATGCGTTGCGTCCACCGCTCTTCTTGAGCGGCCGTAGCAAACTCTTTTCGGGGGCTTTATCTGAAAGCTCGGGCTGCAGAACAGATACCTGATGCCGCTTACCCGGTGATGTCGGTTTATGGGTCTTTATTGCCATTGCTCTTCCTGCTACTTAAGCCTTAGGATACTTTCTTCCTCTGCCAGTGCCTGTGTCAGATCAATCGCCAAGCCTACAGCTCGTCAAGGAAATTGATCTCACCCTCTGACAAGGTAATATAGGCCTTTTTCCAGTCACTGGTCCGCCCGACGGACTTGATGCCGACCCGCTTCTTCTTGCCGCGCATCCGCGCTGTTCTGACACTTGATACCTTGACGTCAAACAGCTCCTCGACAGCACGCTTGATCTCGATCTTGTTGGCCTCGGGATGGACCTTGAAGACCACCTTACCATGCAGCTCCTGAGCGAGGCTTGCTTTCTCGGTCAGGCAGGGGCTCTTGATTACATCATAGAGAACCTTCATACCATCAACCTCTCTTCAAGCTGCGCCAGGGTGGACTGCACCAGCATCAGCTTGGAATATTTCAGTATATCATAGACGTTGAGTCCGGCCACGGGGAGCACCTTGTAGCCGACGGCGTTGCGGGCCGAAAGCTTGACATTGGTATTCTCCTCCTGGGCGACGATGAGACAATCATCAAACTTGAAGTTGTTCATCACCTTGACAAACTCCCTGGTCTTGGGCACTTCCATATTGAAGTCATCCACAACGACCAGGTTGCCCTCGCTCAGCCTGGCACTCAGTGCCATACGCAGGGCAAGCCGGCGGACCTTTTTCGGGAGTTTATAACTGTAATCCCGTGGCTTGGGACCGAACGTGGTTCCACCTCCCCGCCAGATCGGTGACCGCCTTGATCCGGCACGGGCACGGCCTGTGCCCTTCTGCCGCCAGGGCTTGGCCCCTCCACCGCGCACCTCTCCACGGGTTTTGGTACATGCAGTACCAGCCCGCCTGTTGGCACGCTGCATACAGACGACCTCGTGCAGGACCCCTGGATTGACCTCGACGCCGAACAGTTTGTCGCTCAGCTCGACTTCTCCGACTTTTTCACCGGAGGTATTGACAACATCACAAACTGCCATGAGTTTCTCCTATAAAGCAGCCCAGACGCTTACTCTGTAGTAAAGATACTGATCAGACCATTTTTCGCCCCGGGCACAGCGCCCTTGAGCAAAACAACATTCTCGTCTTCGCGAATGTCCACGACGGTCAGATTCTTCATCGTAACTTTATTAGTTCCCATATGCCCGGGCAGTTTTTTCCCCTTGATGACACGGCTTGGCCAGGCACTGCAGCCAATGGACCCTGGTGCACGGTGAAACATGGAACCGTGAGTGGCGCGACCACCTGAAAATCCGTGTCTCTTCATAACACCCTGGAAGCCGCGTCCCTTGCTTCTTCCTGTAACATGAACAGTGTCGCCAATCTTCAGAATCTCACTCACGGAGATATTCTGTCCGAGCTCAAAGGCCTCGGGATCAGCAACTCGGAATTCACGGATATGGTAGAATCCCTTGCCGCCGGAACGCTTGAAATGTCCGCTCAGTGGCTTGTTGATCCGTGATTCCTTTTTCTCAAGAAACCCGACCTGGATGGCATTGTATCCATCACGGTCCTCGGTTTTCTTCTGCAGTACCGTACAGGGGCCCGCCTCGATGACGGTCACAGGAATGGAACGACCATGTTCGTTGTACACCCTGGTCATTCCGATTTTCCGTCCCAGTATTCCCATTGTTTTCGGCATTTCTCTACCTGTCAGGTGTCTTAGTCTAATATATGAACCAAACCGTCAGAACTTATCTGATCCGTGCCTAGGGAAGCTTGATTTCGACATCCACACCGGCCGAAAGTTCCAGCTTCATCAACGAGTCAATGGTCTGCTGGGTTGGCTCAAGGATGTCAAGCAACCGACGATGGGTCCGCATTTCAAACTGCTCCCGCGACTTCTTGTCCACATGGGGTGAACGGAGCACCGTATACTTGTTGATTGAGGTCGGCAGCGGGATCGGGCCCGCAACCGTGGCGCCAGTCCGACGCGCCGTCTCAACTATCTCACGGGTAGACTGATCAAGCAGTTTGTGGTCGTATCCCTTAAGGCGGATACGAATCTTGTCTGTCGGGATCATTGTATTCCTCTTACTCGATAATTTCGCTGACCACGCCGGCACCTACGGTACGACCACCCTCACGGATTGCAAAACGAAGTCCCTCTTCCATTGCAATCGGGGTGATCAGCTCCGCTGTAATGTGCACGTTGTCACCGGGCATAACCATCTCAACTCCGTCCTCAAGCGTTACCACACCGGTTACATCCGTGGTCCGGAAGTAGAACTGCGGGCGATAGCCGTTGAAGAACGGGGTGTGACGACCACCCTCTTCCTTGGTCAGAATGTAGGCCTCAGCCTTGAATTTCTTGTGCGGAGTGATCGAGCCCGGGGCGGCAAGTACCTGGCCGCGCTCAACCTCGTCACGCTTCACACCACGCAGCAGGGCGCCGATGTTATCACCTGCCTGACCCTCGTCAAGCAGCTTCCGGAACATCTCCACACCGGTTACCGTGGTCTTCTGGGTCGGACGAATTCCGACAATCTCCACCTCGTCGCCAACATGGATCACTCCACGCTCGACACGACCGGTGGCCACTGTACCACGACCGGAGATGGAGAAAACGTCCTCCACAGGCATAAGGAAGGGCTTGTCAACGTCACGCTCCGGTTCCGGCACGTAGTTGTCAATGGCCTCCATCAGCTCCCAGATGCACTTGGACTTCTCGGGATCTTCCGGATTCTCCAGAGCCTGCAGAGCGGATCCATGGATGATCGGAATGTCGTCGCCAGGGAAGTCATACTTGTCCAGCAGCTCGCGCAGCTCCATCTCGACCAGCTCGATAAGCTCCTCGTCGTCAACCATGTCGCACTTGTTCAGAAAGACGACAATGGCAGGAACACCTACCTGGCGCGCCAGCAGGATGTGCTCACGGGTCTGGGGCATGGGACCGTCGTCGGCTCCAACCACCAGGATGGCGCCGTCCATCTGCGCCGCACCGGTGATCATATTCTTGATATAGTCGGCATGGCCCGGGCAGTCCACATGGGCATAATGCCGCTTGTCGGTCTCATACTCGACATGGGCGGTCGCAATGGTGATACCACGCTCTTTCTCTTCGGGCGCCTTGTCGATCTCACCAAAATCGGTGAACTCTGCCTGACCCTTGGTGGCGAGCACGCGGGTGATTGCAGCGGTCAGGGTTGTCTTGCCGTGATCGATGTGACCGATCGTGCCCACGTTGACATGCGGCTTTGTCCGCTCAAATTTTTCCTTAGCCATCTGCGTACCTCTTACAACTTTTTATAAAAGTCCTTTCAGAAATTTTCTCTGTCCATACTTCCAGCGGTCAGTACAGCCGGCCGCCGGCCAATGGGTACGGGCCTTAGACGCCTCGTATTTTATGTATAATCGCCTCAGCCTGCCTGGGCGGCACTTCGGCGAACTCTGCAAACTGCATGGTAAACGTCGCCCGGCCCTGGGTTGCCGACCGCAGGGATGTTGAATACCCGAACATCTCTGCCAGCGGTGCCATGGCCTTGACAACCTGACGTCCGCGCTCCGCTTCAACCCCGGCTATCTGGGCACGCTTGCGGTTGAGATCGTTTATCACCTCACCAAGATATTCCTCGGGAGTGATGACCTCGATGGCCATGATAGGTTCCAGCAGTACCGGCTCCCCTTCCTGGGCAGCCTTCCGGCATGCCATGGTTGAGGCAACACCAAAAGCCATTTCAGTGGAGGTCTCCTCATCGTAGGAACCTCCGACCAGCACCACCTTCACATCCACCAGCGGATAACCGATGAGCGGTCCGGCATCCAGGGAATCCCTCGCCCCCCTCTCGATGGCCTCAATGAATTCAGCGGGTACCTGCTCCCCGTCAACCCGGCTTTCAAACTGAACCCCTGATCCCCGTTCCCCTGGCACCAGCTCCAGGACAACATGACCATACTGGTCCCGACCGGTCCCGTGCTGCTCAAAGCGTCCTTCAGCCCTGGCTGTTCTGGTCAGAGCCTCTTTATAGGCAACCTGGGGTTGCCCCACGTTGGCTGAAACCTTGAACTCCCGGATCAACCGATCGACCACAATCTCCAGATGAAGCTCACCCATACCGGAAATAATGGTCTGGCCGGTATCCTCATTGACTGACACCCGAAAACTGGGATCCTCGCGAACTATCCTCTCCAGGCTCTCAGCCAGTTTACCCTCATCCGCCTTTGACCGGGGTTCAATGGCCACACCGATCACGGGCTCCGGAAAGTCCATGGTCTCAAGGACTATCCAGTCACCCGAGGCGCACAGCGTATCGCCGGTGGTGGTGAACTTCAAACCGACCACTGCGCCGATATCTCCGGCACCGATACTACCCACTTCTTCACGCTTGTTTGCATGAAGCTTGAGCAGTTTGGAGATCTTTTCCTTCTTCCGCTTGAGCGGATTGAAGACCTTGTCTCCAAGCTTCAGTTCACCAGAGTACACCCTGATGAATGCCAGGTTACCAACATAGGCGTCGGTCTGGAGTTTAAACACCAGTCCGCAGAATTTCTCACTCCTCGAGGCCTTACGGGTGACTATATTTCCACCCTTATCCTCGCCCTCCACCGGTGGAATATCCAGCGGCGAAGGAAGGTACCTGATGACCGCATCCAGCAGTGGCTGCACCCCTTTATTCTTAAAGGCGGAACCACAGAGGACCGGGACCAGATCCAGCGACAGAGTCGCCTTACGAAGAGCCCTGTAGATCTCTTCAGGAGTGACCTCTTGATCTTCTAAATATTTTTCCATGACCCCCTCATCGAAGTCGGCCAACTTCTCGAGGAGCGTCATCCGGGCGGCCGATGATTTGCTCTGTAAATCGTCGGGGATCGCCTCTTCGGTAATCCTCAGGCCCTGAGTGGCCTCATCGAAACGGAGCATCCGCATGGTGATGAGGTCAATGATTCCCGAAAAGGTATCTTCACTGCCCACGGGCAGTGTCACTGCTACCGGCCTGGCACCCAGCCGTTCGGCTATCTCTTCCACGCACTTGTCAAAATCAGCACCAATTCGGTCCATCTTGTTGACAAACGCTATGCGCGGAATCTGATACCGATCTGCCTGACGCCAGACGGTCTCGGATTGGGGCTCGACACCTCCAACCGCACAGAAAACGGCTATTACACCGTCTAACACCCTCAGGCACCGTTCCACCTCGACGGTGAAGTCCACGTGCCCCGGCGTGTCGATTATATTGATCTGATGATCTTTCCAGAAGCAGGTTGTCGCAGCCGAGGTGATTGTGATCCCCCGCTCCTGCTCCTGCTCCATCCAGTCCATGACCGCGGTGCCGTCATGGACCTCGCCGATCTTATGCGACCGGCCTGTATAATAAAGGATACGTTCTGTCGTGGTGGTTTTCCCCGCGTCGATATGGGCCATGATGCCGATATTGCGCAGGTTGGACAACGATCCCTGACCAGCCACTGTACCTTCCCGTATTCCTGTTTGTCACGTTCAATTCCTGCTGCCAAAAGAAAAATGTTGGCTCTCTACAGCAGTATCAGTTCTTTGTCAATGGTTTTTCCATCGACGGAATTACTCTTTTTTCAATCGCCGAAGCCTACCAGCGATAATGGGCAAAAGCCTTGTTGGCCTCGGCCATCCGATGGGTATCTTCACGCTTCTTCACTGCGGCACCCCGTTTATTGTAGGCATCCAGCAGTTCAGCAGCCAGCTTCTCGGACATGGACTGCCCGGAACGACTCTTGGCAAAACTGATGATCCAGCGGATCGCCAGGGCATTGCGGCGCTCCGGCCGAACCTCAACCGGCACCTGATAGGTTGCCCCACCCACCCGGCGGCTCTTGACCTCGACCCGGGGACGAACATTTTCCATCGCCGCCTCGAACACGGCCAGCGGCTCCTCATCACCCACCCTCTTCTCGATAATATCCATGGCATCATAGAAGAGCCGACGGGCAAGAGACTTCTTGCCGTCCTGCATCAGCCCATTGGTGAATTTGGTCACCAGGACCGAGTTGTAGCGGGGATCGGGCTCGACGGTCCGTTTTTCCAGTAATTTCTTTCTCGGCATTTTATCTCAACTCCAGTCAGATCAACACGAACCGATAGGTATTTATTTGGGCCGCTTGGCTCCGTACTTGGAACGCCCCTGCTTCCGGTCATTCACACCAAGGGTATCCAGCGTACCACGAACAATGTGATACCGAACACCGGGCAGATCCTTAACACGACCACCACGGATCAGCACAACCGAATGCTCCTGCAGATTATGACCGATACCGGGAATGTAGGACGTGACCTCGATGCCATTGGTCAGCCGAACCCTGGCAACCTTCCGCAGAGCCGAGTTAGGCTTCTTAGGTGTCGTAGTGTACACACGCACACAGACACCCCGCTTCTGCGGGCAGTTCTGCAGAGCCGGAGTATTGGACCGCTTGGTCACTTTTTTCCGTCTTTTTCTGACAAGCTGATTGATTGTCGGCATTCCAACCACTCCTCTTTAACTTCCATGCAGGCATGCTTCCCGCATATCGAATACCGAAAGACGCAACCCTTTTAACCAGGGGACATCTTTCACAAATTTATAACGCAGCGTGCCCGCCCCCTTCATGGAGCAGGCACGAGAACAAGGGATAATATCGTAACTTCCCGACCGTGTCAAGCAGAAAGTTCGTTACTTCTTTCCTTCCTTGCGCAGCCTGTACCTTTCCAGGCCGGTACCGGCGGAAATCAGCCGACCCATGATCACGTTCTCCTTGAGCCCGGTCAGGTAATCGACCTTGCCGGCCATGGCTGCATTGGTCAGCACCTTGGTTGTCTCCTGGAACGAGGCAGCCGAGATGAAGGAATCGGTGGACAACGAGGCCCTGGTGACGCCGAGAAGCAGCGGTTCGGCCGAGGCCGGCTGTCTTCCTTCGGCCATGAGCCGCTCGTTTTCCTCCCGGAACTTCCACCACTCCACCTGCTCGTCGAGCATGAACCTGGAGTCACCGGGGTCGGTGATCTTTACCCGCTTGAGCATCTGCCGGACAATGACCTCGATATGCTTGTCATTGATCCGGACACCCTGGAGCCGGTAGACCTCCTGGATCTCGTTGACCAGAAAGCGGGCCAGGGCCTCGGCCCCCAGAACCCGGAGAATATCGTTGGGCAGGATGGAGCCTTCCATGAGCGGCTCACCAGCCTTGACATAGTCTCCCTCATGGACGGTGATGTGCTTGCCCTTGGGGATGAGATACTCCTTGGGTTCACCGGTTTCCGGGGTGACGATGACCCGACGCTTACCCTTGAGGTCCTTGCCGAAGCTGACCCGACCGTCGATCTCGGTGATGATGGCCTGTTCCTTGGGCTTACGGACCTCGAACAGCTCGGCGACCCGGGGAAGACCACCGGTGATGTCCTTGGTCTTGGTGGTTTCCCGTGGGATCTTGGCAACAATGGTACCCGGGGTGATCTCCACCCCTTCGTCAACCGTGATGATCGACCCCACCGGCAGGGAATAACGGGCCGGGAGATCGCCACCGGGCAGCTTCTTGGTCCGGCCGCGCTCATCCTTGATGGTGATCCGCGGATTGAGCTGGCGCGAGGATGTGGCCGAAGTGATCACCTTGGAGGCCTTGCCCGTGACCTGGTCAACCCGCTCCTGCATGGTCTCGCCCTCGATCACGTCCCCGTACTTGATCTTGCCGCCAACCTCGGCGACAATGGGAATGGCAAAGGCATCCCAGTCGGCAATAACCGCTCCAGGCTCCACCGTGGCCCCGTCCTTGACCTTGAGCTCGGCGCCGTAAGGCACCGGAAAACGTTCACGGTCCACACCCTTGTCGTCAAGGACAGTGATCTCCGCATTGCGATTCATCACTACATCAAGGCCTTCGGCATTGGTGACCGTGTGCAGGTTCTTGTACTTGACCGTGCCACCCCGCTGGGTGCGAACCTCGGCCTGCTCCACCGACCGGCTGGCGGTACCACCGATATGGAAGGTCCGCATGGTCAGCTGGGTTCCGGGCTCACCGATGGACTGGGCGGCGATGATACCCACGGCCTCGCCAATATTGACCATATGGCCACGCCCCAGATCCCGACCGTAGCACATGGCGCAGACCCCGCGCTTGGATTCACAGGTCAGAACCGAACGGATCATCACCTGGTCCACACCGGCGGCCTCGATCTTCTCCACCTTTTCCTCGGTGATCTCTTCATCGGCAGCGACCAGGATCTCCCCTGAATAGGGATCCACCACATCTTCCAGGGCCACCCGGCCGAGGATACGATCGCCAATGCGGACGATGACCTCGCCACCCTCTATGAGTGGTTCGGCCAGCATACCGCGCATGGTACCGCAGTCCTTCTCAACGATGGTGGAATCCTGGGCCACATCCACCAACCGCCTGGTAAGGTACCCGGAGTTAGCAGTCTTGAGCGCCGTGTCGGCCAGACCTTTCCGGGCTCCGTGGGTAGAGATGAAGTACTCCAGGACATTAAGACCTTCCCGGAAGTTGGCCTTGATCGGGGTCTCGATGATCTCGCCGGAAGGCTTGGCCATCAGACCACGCATACCGGCCAGCTGGCGAATCTGGTCCTTGGAACCACGGGCACCGGAATCAGCCATGATGAAGACCGAGTTGAAACTCTTGATCTCCCGGACCTTGCCCTCGGAATCCTGGACATATTCCACCGCCATCTCATCCATCATCTCCTTGGTGATCCTGTCGGTGGCCTTGGACCAGATATCGACGATCTTGTTGTACTTCTCACCGTCGGTGATCAGACCATCGGAGTACTGCTGCTCGACCTCGGCCGCGGCCCGCTCGGACTCTTCGACAAAATCTTCCTTCTTGACCGGAATCTTCATGTCGTTGATGCAGATGGAGATACCGGCCCGGGTGGCGTATTCGTAGCCAAGATCCTTGAGCCGGTCTGCGAGGATAACCGTGTCCTTGGTACCGGCGTGACGGTAGGTGTAGTCGATGAGGAAGGCCAGCTCCTTTTTCGACAGCTCCTTGTTGACCAGGGAAAAGGGGATCGACTCAGGCAGCAGTTCGCTGACCAGGATACGACCGATGGTGGTGTCCACCATCTTGCCGTCGATCCGGACCTTCACCCTGGCCTGGAGATCGGCCGCCCCATGATCGTAGGCCATGCGGGCCTCGGCTACCGAGCCGAACATGGAGCCCTCGCCGACAACGCCGTAGCGTTCCCGGGTCATGTAATAGAGACCAAGAACGATATCCTGGGTCGGAATAATGATGGGACCGCCGTTGGCGGGCGAGAGGATGTTGTTGGTGGACATCATCAGGACCCGCGACTCCACCTGGGCCTCGACGGAAAGCGGCACATGGACGGCCATCTGGTCGCCGTCAAAGTCGGCATTGAAGGCTACGCAGACCAGCGGATGGAGCTGGATGGCCTTACCCTCCACCAGCACAACCTCAAAGGCCTGCATACCGAGGCGATGAAGGGTAGGAGCCCGGTTGAGAATGACCGGATATTCGCGGACGATCTCATCGAGAACATCCCATACTTCCTTGGACCCCTTTTCCACCATCTTCCGGGCACTCTTAATGGTGGTGACGTATCCCAGGGTTTCAAGCTTGTTATAGATAAAGGGCTTGAACAGCTCCAGCGCCATCTTCTTCGGCAATCCGCACTGGTGCAATCGCAGATGTGGGCCGACGACGATGACCGAACGACCCGAGTAATCGACCCGCTTACCGAGCAGATTCTGCCGGAAGCGGCCCTGCTTGCCCTTGAGCATGTCGGAGAGCGATTTCAGCGGACGCTTGTTGGGACCGGTGATGGTCCGGCCGCGCCGGCCGTTGTCAAAGAGGACATCCACCGCTTCCTGGAGCATCCGTTTTTCATTGCGGATGATGATATCCGGAGCATCCAGCTCCAGCAGACGCTTGAGCCGGTTGTTGCGGTTGATAACCCGGCGGTAGAGATCGTTGAGATCCGAGGTGGCAAACCGGCCACCCTCCAGGGGTACCAGCGGACGCAGGTCCGGCGGCAGCACCGGAATAACCTCCAGGATCATCCACTCGGGACGGTTGCCCGAATCGCGGAAGGCCTCGACCACATGGAGCCGTTTGCCAAGCTTGGTCCGCTTGGTGGCGGAGCCTGTGGTCTTCATCTCCTCTCGCAGTTCCTCGGAGAGCTTCTGCAGATCGAGCGCCGCCAGCATCTCGCGGATAGCCTCGGCCCCGATACCGACCCGGAACTGGCCCGGATACTCTTCAAGAAAAGCCCGGTATTTTTCCTCGTTGAGCAACTGGCCCACCGAGAGCGCCTCGACCTTGGACTCCACCACCGCATAGGATTCGAAATAGAGAATCCGCTCCAGCTGCTTCAGGGTCATATCCAGGATCGCCCCGATCTTGGATGGCAGGCTTTTCAAGAACCATATATGGGCCACAGGAGCAGCCAGTTCGATGTGACCGAGCCGTTCCCGGCGCACCTTGGACTGGATGACTTCAACACCGCACTTCTCGCAGACCACGCCGCGGTGCTTCATCCGCTTGTACTTGCCGCAGTTACACTCGTAATCCTTGACCGGTCCGAAGATCTTGGCACAGAACAGGCCGTCGCGTTCCGGTTTGAAGGTACGGTAGTTGATGGTCTCTGGTTTCTTGACTTCGCCATGGGACCACTCGCGGATCTTCTCCGGCGAGGCAAGCGAGATCTTGACCTTGTTGAAGCTGACGGGACCTTTTGGCTTTTGAAAAAAACTGAACAGATCTTCCACTAATATCACCCTTAAAAGAGTTGCAAGCTGAATACCTTCACCCCTGGTTCCCCGGTGAATGGCTCCAGCCTGACGAAATGCTGACTTGCTTTCGCCTGTCTCCTACCACCTGTACGACACAGGACCTGCGACCTACTCGAGCAGTTCCACATCCAGACAGAGCCCCTTGAGCTCCTTGACCAGGACGTGGAACGATTCAGGCAGACCGGTCTCAAGGAAGTTGTTGCCCTTGACAATCTTTTCGTACATGGTTGTCCGGCCCTCGACATCATCGGACTTGACGGTGAGGAATTCCTTGAGGGTGTAGGCGGCGCCGTAGGCCTCCATGGCCCAGACCTCCATCTCACCGAGACGCTGGCCACCGAACTGTGCCTTACCACCGAGCGGCTGCTGGGTGACCAGGGAATAGGGTCCGGTGGACCGGGCATGGATCTTGTTATCGACCAGATGATGCAGTTTGAGCATATACATGGTGCCGACCGTAACCTTGTTGGCAAAAGGCTCACCGGTCAGGCCGTCATAGAGCACGGACTGGCCCACCTCGTCCACTCCGGCCTCTACCAGATAGTTACGAATGGCCTCCTCGGAGGCACCGTCGAACACCGGGGTGGCCACATGGATCCCGTGACCATATTTCCGGGCCTTGTCCAGGAGCTCCTCGTCGCTCAGTCCGTCGGTGAGCTGACGGTATTCCTCTTCCGAGTAGACCTTCCTGAGCCGTTCCTTGACCGCGTCGACCTCAGCCTTCTGCGCCAACTCGGCAATCTGCTCGCCAAGCTTCTTGGCCGCAAAGCCGAGATGACATTCCAGAACCTGGCCCACATTCATACGGGAGGGTACACCCAGGGGGTTGAGAACGATGTCCACCGTGGTGCCATCGGCGAAAAACGGCATGTCCTCCTCTGGCAGCAGCCGGGAGACAACACCCTTGTTACCGTGTCGACCGGCCATCTTGTCGCCCACGGCGAGCTTGCGCTTGGTGGCCACGTAGATTTTGACCATCTTGACCACACCAGGAGGCAGGTCGTCGCCTTTTTCCATGCGCTCGACTATGCCCTGGTACCGCTCACGGACCAGCTTGGCCTGGGTGTTGTACCGGCTGAAGACCGCAGCGATCTCATCCTCGTATTTACTGCGCTCGGAAAAGTCCAGAGTGGCAAGCTTGGCGAATTCGATCTGCTCGATCACCTTGGGGGTCAGTTTCTTGCCAAGCTTGAGGATAACCCGCCCCTTCCTGTCTTTGATGTCGGTCTTGACGGTCCGGCCGGTGAGGATCTCTTCCAGGGCTTTGCGCACGCCTTTTTTCAGACTCTTGAGCTCATCTTCCATGTCGCGGTTAAGGTTTTCGATCTCGCGCTCCTCGATCATCAGCGTCCGCTCATCCTTGTCCACTCCCTTGCGGGAAAAAACCTTGGCGTCGATCACTACGCCTTCCACCCCGGGCGGCACCCGGAGGGAGGAGTCCTTGACGTCCCCGGCCTTTTCACCAAAAATGGCCCGCAGGAGCTTTTCCTCGGGCGAAAGCATGGTCTCACCCTTGGGGGTCACCTTGCCCACCAGCATGTCGCCGGCCTTTACTTCGGCACCGATGCGAATGATACCGGAATCATCAAGATTACGCAGGGCCTCCTCGCCGACGTTGGGGATATCGCGGGTGATCTCCTCTTTGCCCAGCTTGGTGTCCCGGGCCATGGTCTCAAAAATCTCGATATGGACCGAAGTAAAGGTATCTTCCTTGAGAAGCCGCTCGTTGATGAGAATGGAGTCCTCAAAGTTGTAGCCGCGCCAGGGCATGAAAGCGATGGTCACGTTCTTTCCGAGCGCAAGCTCTCCCTGCTCGGTGGACGGTCCATCCGCAAGCACCGTCCCGCGGGTCACCCGCTGGCCGGGCATGACCAGGGGCTTCTGGTTGAAACAGGTGTTCTGGTTGGACTTCTTGTACTTGGACAGCCGATACACCGCCACTCCGGTCTCGAAGCCTCCGGTGCCAGGCTCGTCGTAGCGGACCACGACCCGGGTGGCGTCGACCTCTTCCACCACCCCATCGCCCTCGGCCAGCAGACAGGCTCCGGAATCCTGGGCCACGTGCCGCTCCATGCCGGTCCCCACCAGGGGGGCGGCCGGTTTCAGCAGAGGCACGGCCTGGCGCTGCATGTTTGAGCCCATGAGCGCCCGGTTGGCGTCATCGTTTTCGAGAAAGGGGATAAGGGAGGCGGCCACCGAAACCAGCTGGTTCGGAGCCACATCCATCTTGGTCACCTGATCGGCCGAGACCATGACCACCTCACCTTCCTGACGGGCAATCAGCGAGTCCTCGACCAGAGTATCGTTCTCTATGGTAACCCGGGCCGGGGCGATGACCTCATCCTGTTCCTGCAAAGCCGAGAGATATTTGACCTCGTTGGTGACCTTGCGCTCGGTCACGTTCCGGTACGGCGTCTCTATGAACCCGTACGGGTTGACCCGGGCATAGGTTGCCAGGGAAACAATCAGGCCGATGTTCGGTCCTTCAGGGGTCTCAACCGGGCAGATACGACCGTAATGGGTCGGATGAACGTCGCGGACCTCGAAACCGGCCCGCTCCCGGGAGAGACCACCGGGTCCAAGAGCGGACAAACGGCGCTTGTGGGTGACCTCGGAGAGTGGATTGGTCTGATCCATGAACTGGGAGAGCTGGGAGGTGCCGAAGAACTCCTTGATGGCCGAGGTGACCGGCTTGGGATTCACCAGGTCGTGCGGCATCAGGGTTTCCACCTCCTGGAGAGTCATCCGTTCGCGAATGGCCCGCTCCATGCGCACCAGGCCCATGCGATACTGGTTCTCCACCAGTTCACCCACGGTCCGGACCCTCCGGTTGCCGAGATGATCGATGTCATCCCCCTCCTTGAGCTCGTCCTTGATCCGGACCAGGTGCTTGACACTCTTGACAATGTCTTCCCGGGTCAGGGTCCGGGTCTCGATTGGGGTGTCGAGGCCGAGCTTGGAGTTGATCTTGTACCGACCCACCTCGGACAGATCATAGGTGGACGGATTGAAAAAGAGGTTTTCAAAAAAGGTGGCCGCTACCTCGGGGGTCGGCGGACTGGAAGGCCGCAGTCGACGATAAATCTCAATCTGGGCCTGCTCGGTGTCCTGGACCTTGTCCATGGCCAGGGTCTTGCGGAACGACTCGGTTACCTTGACACCGTCAATGAACAGAAGTTCGAAACTCTTGATACCGGCCTTCTCGATGGCCTCGAGCATGGACTCGGTCACTTCGTCATTGCAGCGACCGATGAGATCCCCGGTTTTCGGATCAGCGATGTCGGCAACCAGGTAGCGGCCGAGGAGATCCTCGGGATCGATCTCGATGGTCTCGATGCCCGCCTTGGCAATACGTTTAGCCAGAGCCTTGGAGATCTTGCGACCTTTCTTGCCCATAACCTCGCCGGTTTCCGGATCGACAAGATCCCGGTTGAGCCGCTGACCGATGAAGGTTTCCGGCTTGAAGACCAGGGCATATTTTCCCTGTTCGACCAGGACGGTGTCGACATCATAAAACTCACGCAGGAGCTGCTCCGAGGTGTAGCCCAGGGCCTTGAGCAGGGTGGTGACAGGGAGCTTGCGCCGCCGGTCGATCCGGACGTAAAGGACATCCTTGATGTCAAACTCGAAGTCGAGCCAGGATCCGCGCACCGGGATGATCCGGGCCGAGTAGAGCCGCTTGCCGGAGCTGTGCGACTTGCCGTTGTCATGGGTATAGAACAGGCCCGGAGACCGCTGGAGCTGGTTGACAACCACACGCTCGGTACCGTTGACCACAAACACGCCGTCCTTGGTCATGAGCGGCAGGGAGCCGAGGAAAACCTCCTGCTCCTTGATGTCGCGCACCGACTGGACCCCGGTTTCCTCATCCACATCAAAGGTGATCAGCCGAACGGTGATCTTAACCGGCACTTCATATGTCATGCCGCGCTCAATACATTCCTCGACCGTATACTTGGCTTCTCCGAAACTGTACCGGACAAACTCAAGCGAACAGAGCCCGTTGAAATCGGTGATCGGGAAAATGTTCTTGAAAATTGCCTGCAGCCCGAAATCTTCCCGCTCATCGGGATGGATATCCCGCTGCAGAAAACGCTCGTACGAGTGTCTCTGCATGGCAATCAGATGCGGGGGCTCCATTATCTGCCGTGTCTTGGCAAAACTTTTTCGTACTCTGTCCATGGTCTCCCTCGAAACAATCCGCGAAATTCAGAAGATGTCACATACATAAAACACACAAATTCAGCCTGATATATGACACCATCCAACCTGTTGACTTCTCCCTGCCCACAAACGCAGGAACGCTACAAGGGTTTACCCCCGTAGCGTTACCTTGTTTATGTCGTATAGCCAGCCCGGCGAAGCCGGGCTTACAACGGCATGGAGCTGTGCTATTTGATCTCCACGGAACCGCCGACAGCCTCGATCTTTTCCTTGATCTCTTCGGCTTCTTCTTTGGTTACACCCTCTTTGATCGGTGCCGGTGCACCCTCAACCAGGGCCTTGGCCTCTTTCAGGCCAAGCGAAGTGATAGCACGGACCTCTTTGATAACCTTGATCTTCTGATCGCCGGCAGCGGTCAGAATGGCATCAAACTCGGTCTTTTCCTCTGCGGCTCCTCCGTCTCCACCAGCATCACCAGCAGCGCCTACGGCAGCTACGGCAACAGGGGCGGCGGCGGATACGCCGAACTTGTCCTCAAGCTCCTTGATCAGCTCGGAGAGCTCGAGAACGGACATATTGGAAATAAACTCGATTACGTCTTCTTTGGTTACAGCCATTGGTATTCCTCCTGATAGGATTGGACTTCAATTATCAGTTTTCTTTCTGCTCTTTAATTGCCTGCAGGGCATAAACAAGCTTCTGCGGTACGCCATTGAGTACACGGACAAAGCCGGTGGGCACTGCGGCCATGGTTCCAAGCAGCATGGCGCGGAGTTCGTCCTTGCCTGGCAGTTTGGACAGGGCCAGTACATCCTCGGCGTTCAGAACGCTGCCTTCGAGGGCAGCGGACCGGATCTTGAGGTTATCGTACTCCTTGGCGAATTCCGTCAGGGCCTTGGCAGACCCGACCGGATCTTCGAAGGCGACAGCAACTGCCGTGGTACCGGTAAAGAACTCGGTGAGTCCTTCATACTCGGTCCCCTTGACAGCAATCCGCAGCAGCGTGTTTTTCGACACCCTGATCTGGGCATTCTGCTCCCGCAATGCGCGACGCAGCTTTTCCAGTTCCGTGACTTTAAGTCCGCGGTAATCAGTCACCACCGCGAACTTGGCCTTGCTAAAGGTCTCCTGAAGCTCGCTGACCTTTGTGGCCTTTTTATCGCGATTCAACTGTTACACCTCCTTGGATTGTCGCGGGACGATACAGTAGAGCAGGGTTGAGGAATGAAGACGTATTCCGAAACAAAAAGGTGCGCGTTCCGGTATTCGGTCTCGGCAGGTTATCCGGTGGGCTGGATAATTAAACGCTCGTGCCTGCTGTCTCTGACCTTCCCAGGTTAATGAATAATTTGATTAAGCTATGGTAAAATCCTCAGCAGATACAATGGGACATCGTGATCCGAACTGGATCGGATCATGCCTTTTTGAGCAGGGACCTGACCTGGAGAGGATCCACCTTGATACCTGGACCCATGGTGGTCGATACGGCAATACTCTTCAGATAGATACCCTTGCTGGAGGATGGTTTGAGCTGAATAATCTTGTCGATGAATGCGACAATATTATCTACTAACTTGTCGACCCCGAAAGAGGCCTTGCCCATGGGAGCATGTACGACGCCGGCCTTGTCGACCCGGAAGTCAACCTTACCCTTCTTGACCTCCTGGACAACCCGGGCCACATCAAAGGTGACCGTGCCGAGCTTGGCGTTGGGCATCAGGTTCCGCGGTCCGAGAATCCGGCCTATTTTTCCCACTTCCCCCATCATGTCTGGGGTGGCAATGGTTTTGTCAAATTCGAGCCAGCCTTCCTTGATCTTGGCAACCAGATCATCGGAGCCGGCGTAATCGGCTCCGGCTTCCCGGGCCTCGATTTCTTTTTCCCCTTTGGCAAACACCAGGACACGCACCTCCTTACCAGTACCGTGGGGCAGCATGACACTGGAACGCACCATCTGATCGGCATGCCGGGGATCGACCCCGAGCCGGACAGCAATATCCAGGGATTCATCAAAATTGGCAAACTTGGTCTTGAGAGCGAGATCCAGGGCCTCGGCCAGCTCATACAGCCTGGTCGAGTCGATCTGCTCTACGGCTTTTCTATATTTCTTTCCGTGTTTCGGCATTTTTTCACCCTTCTCGGTTCTCCCTGGCCGTCCGGGTACAACGGCAGGTGTTAACGAAGTGACCGACGGCCTGTCAGTCGATTACAGTAATTCCGCAGGAACGCGCTGTGCCCTCGATAATGCGCATGGCATGCTCGATGTCATAGGCATTGAGATCCGGCATCTTGGTCTCGGCAATCTCGCGAATGGCATCGCGACCAAGCTCGGCCACACGATCCTTTTTCGGATTGGACGAGCCCTTGCTCACGCCAGCCGCCTTGAGCAACAGGACGGAGGCGGGCGGGGTTTTGGTTATGAAACTGAAGGACCGGTCGTTGTAGACTGTAATAACAACCGGAACGATGGTATCGCCCATGGACTGTGTCTTGGCATTGAATGCCTTGCAGAAGTCCATGATATTGACACCATGCTGGCCAAGAGCAGGTCCTACGGGCGGAGACGGATTGGCCTTGCCGGCGGGAATCTGCAGTTTGATATAGGATTGAACTTTTTTTGCCATTGGTTACTCCTCCAAGCAAACAGGGCTGGAGCCTAATTTTTGCTGACTTGTATATATTCGAGCTCAACCGGAGTTTCGCGGCCAAAGATGGAAACCATGACCCTGACCCGTCCCTTGTCCGGATAAACCTCGTCGATAACGCCCTGGAAGTTGGCAAAGGGCCCGTCGGTGACCCGGATCACGTCGCCCACCTCGAAAACAACCTTGGGCTTGGGCTTGGTGGCCCCTTCCTTGATGCGTCCGATGATCTTGTTGGCCTCTTCTTCCATCAGAGGCATTGGGTTCAGATTGTCGCCAACAAAACCGGAGATGCGCGGTGTATCGTGAACGATGTGCCAGGTCTGGTCATTGAGTTCCATCTGCACCAGGATATAACCCGGAAAGAACTTTCTTGACGATGTCTTGCGGGCACCCTTGACCATTTCGACCACCTGCTCGGTGGGGACCAGAATCTCGCCGAAATACTCTTCAAGACCGGCCGAGCGAATACGCTCCTCCAGGGTGGCCTTGACCTTGTCTTCATACCCCGTATGGGTATGAACTATGTACCAGTGTTTTGCCATTGAATCAGCCTGTGCGATACGGCAGCCTATCGAAGAACCATGGAGACAAGCTTACCAAGAAGAAGGTCCACGGAACCAAGATACATGGATATGACGATAACCAGAACAATGACAAAGCCGGTCAGACCAGCGGTGACCTTTTTATCAGGCCAGACAACCTTCTTGAACTCGGCCTGCACCTCAAGGAGAAATTCCCTGACAGCCGCCGGCGAGAAAGAGGTTTTTTTCATTTCAGCAGATTCAGCCTGAACCACCTGTCGGCTTTTATTGCTGCGACCTTTTTTCTTGCTTGCCATAATAATCCGATTTCCTGGCTGCACCTTCCAGGCAGTTAAAAAAAAAGATGGCAGGCCAGGAGGGACTCGAACCCCCAGCCCTCGGATTTGGAGTCCGATGCTCTACCAATTAGAGCTACTGGCCTGCGCAAATATGTATCAAGTATTACGGGCGTCGCATCGCTGCCGGCGCTGACAGGGCAGCACACCTTGCGCCCTGCCCTGTCAGCGCCGCCAAAGGCAGCCCTGAAGAAACTACTTGGTTTCCCTGTGCAGTGTATGCGAACGACAGAACGGACAGTACTTCTTCAACTCCAGCTTATGGGGAATGGTACGCTTGTTCTTGGTCGTGGAATAGTTGCGCCGCTTGCACTCCGTGCAGGCAAGCGTGATAATATCTCTCATTGCTCTGGCCCCGATATATAATACTCAGCAGGCCGGAGCCTGCTGAGTATTCTTTAAAAACCGCTCATACCTGGTGGCGGACAGTTGCCGCTGTCAGGAATTACTCGATAATTTCGCTGACCACGCCGGCACCTACGGTACGACCACCTTCACGGATTGCAAAACGAAGTCCCTCTTCCATTGCAATCGGGGTGATCAGCTCCGCTGTAATGTGCACGTTGTCACCGGGCATAACCATCTCAACTCCGTCCTCAAGCGTTACAACACCGGTTACATCCGTGGTCCGGAAGTAGAACTGCGGGCGATAGCCGTTGAAGAACGGGGTGTGACGACCACCCTCTTCCTTGGTCAGAATGTAGGCCTCAGCCTTGAATTTCTTGTGCGGAGTGATCGAGCCCGGGGCGGCAAGTACCTGGCCGCGCTCAACCTCGTCACGCTTCACACCACGCAGCAGGGCGCCGATGTTATCACCTGCCTGACCCTCGTCAAGCAGCTTCCGGAACATCTCCACACCGGTTACCGTGGTCTTCTGGGTCGGACGAATTCCGACAATCTCCACCTCGTCGCCAACATGGATCACTCCACGCTCGACACGACCGGTGGCCACTGTACCACGACCGGAGATGGAGAAAACGTCCTCCACAGGCATAAGGAAGGGCTTGTCAACGTCACGCTCCGGTTCCGGCACGTAGTTGTCAATGGCCTCCATCAGCTCCCAGATACACTTGGACTTCTCGGGATCTTCCGGATTCTCCAGAGCCTGCAGAGCGGATCCATGGATGATCGGAATGTCGTCGCCAGGGAAGTCATACTTGTCCAGCAGCTCGCGCAGCTCCATCTCGACCAGCTCGATAAGCTCCTCGTCGTCAACCATGTCGCACTTGTTCAGAAAGACGACAATGGCAGGAACACCTACCTGGCGCGCCAGCAGGATGTGCTCACGGGTCTGGGGCATGGGACCGTCGTCGGCTCCAACCACCAGGATGGCGCCGTCCATCTGCGCCGCACCGGTGATCATGTTCTTGATATAATCGGCATGGCCCGGGCAGTCCACATGGGCATAATGCCGCTTGTCGGTCTCATACTCGACATGGGCGGTCGCAATGGTGATACCACGCTCTTTCTCTTCGGGCGCCTTGTCGATCTCACCAAAATCGGTGAACTCTGCCTGACCCTTGGTGGCGAGCACGCGGGTGATTGCAGCGGTCAGGGTTGTCTTGCCGTGATCGATGTGACCGATCGTGCCCACGTTGACATGCGGCTTTGTCCGCTCAAATTTTTCCTTAGCCATCTCAGTGTCTCCTCAGACAAATGTTCGATGTCACAGCCGATAGCAGCAAAACAAACCGGCTGAAAGCTGGAGCCCACGACCGGACTTGAACCGGTGACTTCCTCCTTACCAAGGAGGTACTCTACCACTGAGTTACGTGGGCTCGCCTACAGATTTTACAAATACAACAAAGCCCCGTCGTTATCCGGAGATAAATGGAGCGGGAAACGAGTCTCGAACTCGCAACCCTCAGCTTGGAAGGCTGATGCTCTACCAATTGAGCTATTCCCGCCCGAAACTTGCGAATAACGTGGAGCGATATATTCAGACAGACCCGAGGGCTGTCAACACCATCATGGTGGAGGGGGAGGATTCGAACCTCCGAAGGCTTCGCCGACAGATTTACAGTCTGTTCCCTTTGGCCGCTCGGGAACCCCTCCACATATCGTCTTCTACTATCTGGAGCTGGCGATGGGACTCGAACCCGCAACCTGCTGATTACAAATCAGCTGCTCTGCCAATTGAGCTACGCCAGCGTTGAACCCTGCAAATATACCCTCTCTTTTCTGAAAAGCAATCTTTTTTTTCATTCAAAGTGTTTTTTTTACCACCTGAATCTCTGGTACCGGGACTCCGGGTTCAGGACCTTGTCCAGGTGAGTCAGGAGGAGTTCATCCAGCCATGGGCCTGGAACTGCGCCAATGGACATCCTGCTCTGGAAACAGAAAAGCCGGAGGCAGAGGCCCCCGGCTTTTCAGCAATCCTGTGCAGCCGACTTCTCAGTCGTCGTTCAGTGGATTCTTCACATAGGCCGATTCGCGATAGCGCTCAAAAGCCATGGCAAAGGTCCGGTAAACCAGATGGGCGAACTTGGTATAGGGCATGTACATGAACAGCATCATGACAGATACCAGGTGCAGGTAGTAGGTCACATAACCGATGGATGCCAGCCCGATCAGCCGGAAAATTTCAGCAGCCAGGCCGGTAACGCCCACACCCATGATCATCCAGATCAGGAACCAGTCATAGAAGGTCCGGGAAGCCTGCCCATCGGCTTCCATCTGGCTCCGGTTGCCCCACAGGATACCGATACCGACGATGAGAGCGATGGCGGCGACATTGGCCAGGATCTTGACCGGATTCCACATGGACATGGGACCATGCAGCTGCGGCCAGATTATGCCAAGCACGTCCTGAACAAAGGCGGAGTAGGCCGTGACAAAGAACAGGGCCAGGAAGGAGAGCAGGAGCGGCAGATGGCCGCGAACCCGGTCATAGTTGGCCTTGCACTCACGGAAACGGTTGTGCTGGATGATCTCCTGAACCGAAGGCCAGAGGAATTCCTTGATAAACTGCGGTACGGACGGACGGTACAGGGCCTCACCGACACCGGAATACTCTTCCATCTTTTTCCACATGTTGGTCACACCCTTGTACGAAGCATACAGGGCCAGACCGGCGGCAGGAAGCATGATCAGGTCAATGAAGAGAACATTCTTTGCCAGGTAGCGCCATTCCCAGTGACCGAAGAAATGTCCGTAGCCGGCATGGGCGAACTGTTCGGCAGACGGGATGTGCATGCCGCCGGAGATGAGCCACATGACGAAGACGACCACGGCCGGAATGCCGATGAGAATGGGCAGATTCTTGCCGGAGCTTGCCAGCTTCGCCAGCCCGGACGGCCAGCCGAAATACTTGTACATATAGGCCCGGATGGCACCGAGCACGTCACCGGGCTTGGCACCCCGCGGACAATAGGCGGTACAGTCACCACACTGATGGCAGAGCAGGACGTTGGGATCGCCAATGAGCTTGTCTTTCAGACCCCACTGGGCAAATACCATTTCACGCCTGGGAAAGGGATTGTCATCGGAAGAGAGCGGGCAGACAACAGAGCAGGTTGCGCACTGGAAACACTTTTTCAAAGTGTCACCACCCGCACTCTTCATGTCCTTGATAAAATCGAGATCGGGTTGCACGTTCATAGACATTTTCTCCTCCTGTCATGAAAACTGTTACTTGTATAGCGCAACAAAGGTTCTATACCAGAAAATTCCAAACGTTGCCATCCGGTACCATGAATTGGCCCGGATGGCAACCGGTTCTACACGACAGTGAGGTTAGAAGCCCTTGAACGGGTTCGGACCAAGCTCCATGATCTCCTCAACAAACTCCTCCAGGAGTTCGGGGAGCTTGTCGTAATCGGAAATGGCAATCTGCCGTACCGCACAACGCTCTGGCTCGAGACCAAGGGTTCCAAGGGTTTCACCGATGTTTTCCATCCGGCGGTTGGCAATCTCAGAGCCCTTGACGAAGTGGCACTGGTAATCATCGCCCCACTTGCAGCCAAGGAGAATGGCACCGTCCATACCGGAGGACAGGGCGTCCTTGATCCAGGCCATGTTGACCGAACCGAGGCAGCGAACCGGGATGAAGCGGATAAGCCGGTTGAGCTTGTTGCGATGCATGCCCGACATATCGAGGGCCGGGTACGCATCGTTCTCGCAGACAAAGGCGATGATACGCAGTTTGTCGTCATCGTCTTCCGGAACCTCGACCGCCTTGACCATGGATCCGATGAGATCGATGTTGTAGTCGGCAAAGCCGATGATACGCTCGGGACACGCGCCCATACAGGTACCGCAGCGACGGCAGCGGGTCGGGTTGGGCAGCGGGGTACCCTTCTCATCATCGTCCAGGGCACCGAACGGACACTCCTCAGTGCACCGCTTACACTGGGTACAGCGCTGGAAGAAAAAGTCCGGATAGGTCTTGTCACCGGACCGGGGATGAACGGCAACACCACGGTCCGCGCACTCGATAGCCTGGATGGCCTTGAGCGCGGCGCCGGTGGCGTCGTCGATGGTCTCTTCCATGGTTTCAGCCTTACGCACGCCACCGCAGGTGTAGATACCGGTCCGGCGGGTCTCGTAAGGGAAGCAGATGAAGTGTGAATCGGCATAGCCGTCAAAGAGCTCCAGATCCAGGAAGGCCGGACCCTGACGATAGGCCAGGTTGATGGTGGGCTCGTCCACGGTTGTGGGAACCATACCGGCAGCCAGAACGACCATGTCCACCTCGAGATCCAGATCCTCGCCCAGCAGGGTATCCTGAGCCTTGACCACCAGCCCGTTGTTGCCTTCTTCCACCTGGGTGACAGCTGCCTTGGTCAGGAAAATTCCGTCATCCTGCTGCATGTTCTTGTAGAACAGCTCGGTATGGCCCGGAGTCCGCATGTGCTGATACAGGATAAAAGCCTGTCCGTCAGGATTGTCCTCGCGAACATACTTTGCCTGCTTCAATGCAACCATGGATGTTACAGAGTTACAGTACGGAAAATCCTTGTCATTATCAGCCCCGCCAGGGCTCTGAATGAAGGCAACCCTGGCCGGGACCTTGCCCTGCTTGGCCAGTTTTTCAAACTCGGCATTGGTGACCACGTTGCTGAGTTTTCCGTAGCCGAGATGCTCATACTCGGAGACATCTGCCGGACGCCATCCTGTCGCCAGGATAACCGCACCAAAGGTCTCGCCGTCGGGATTCCTCTCGGTATACGGTTTGAGCCCGGCGTTAGGATCTTCCATCTCACCCTTGTCGATCAGGTCCTGCTCATCCACACCGACCTTGGCAGGGGCATCCCACTCGGTCTTGGTACCGGCGGGCTTGAGGGTGACGTTGAAATCCCCGGGAGCGCCACCTATACGGGCGACCTCGGTGGAGGTCTTGACAGTAATATTGGGATCCGCTTCCACTGCAGCAATCAGCTGGTCAATGGTGGGATTCTCAAGTTCACTGTAGGGGTACGCGGTGGGGAACTGCTTCCGCCAGCCACGAGCCTTGCCACCAAGCTCTGCCTCTTTCTCGACGATGGTGGCCTCGTAGCCCATCTTGGAAGCTTCCAGGGCAGCGGTCAGACCAGCGATACCACCACCCATTACCAGAACCTTTTTTACCAGGGTTTCAGGTTTGTACGGTTCAGGCAACTCGGTTTTCTGGGCCCGGGTGACGGCCATGCGGACATAGTCCTCACCCATTTCCTGCAGAAACTCGTCTACTCCTTCTGCAGCCTCTTCACCTTCTTCGGGCTCACCGGCGGTCCAGGCCACCTGCTCACGCAGGTTGGCACGAACGGTAATGATTTCATCACCGAAAGTGAACTCCTTCTGCATGACCCGGGGCGAACAGGCACAGACAACAACGGTGTTCACGCCCTTGTCGGCAATATCCTTCTCGATCAGTGCCCGACCTTCGGCGCCGCACAGACAGCCATGGTCGACCATCTCGATACCTGTCTCAGAGGCCGCCTCCTTGAGTCCGTCGACGTCAAGGACATCGCCGATACCACAACCTGTACAGAGATATGCTCCATATACTTTATCCATTGACCTTCCTCCTACCGTCCGATCTGAATTGCTTTGAGAGCTGCTGCAGTAGATGACTGACCACAGGTGTACACATCAGCAGCTGACTTGGCACAGCCGGCAGCAATCATTCCCTTGTCAGGCTCGGAAACAACAAATCCGTTACCGTCCATGTTGACGCCCAGTGCCTTGCCCTGTTCGCCAAGCGCCGGCTGCATGCCGGTCGCCAGCACACAGAGGTCAACTTTCTGCTGGATCTTGGCACCGCTCACGGCATTTTCAGCCACAACGGTTACGCCACCGTCATCCTCGGGAATGATATCGGCAACCTTGCCCTTGATAAACTGGGCATTTTCATCGGCCATGAGCTTCTCGCGAAACTTCTCATACTTTCCGGGAGTACGGAGATCAATGTAGAACACATAGATCTTGGCTTCGGGATACCGCTCGCGGATATACGTCATCTGCTTGAAGGTAGCCATGCAGCAGATATAGGAGCAATACTCGAGATGGTTCTCATCACGGGAGCCGGCACACTGAACAAAGGCGATGGACTCGGGTTCCTTGTCGTCACCGGGACGAACGATCTTGCCGCCGGTGGGCCCGTTGGGAGCCGCCATCCGCTCCATCATCATGTTGGTGATAATGGCACTGGACTGACCGAACTTGAGGTTGTCCATCTTGGTGGCATCGTAGGGATTCCAGCCAGTTGCCCAGACAATGGAGCCCACGGTGACGGTAAAGGTCTCCGGCTGCATGTCCAGATCAATGGCATTGTACTTACAGGCACCCTTGATCGCCTCAAGACACTCGGGCGAGCAGGCATCCTTGGCCAGGACATAACGGCGCGGAAACGCCATCTCATGAGGCAGGAAGATCGCCTTGGTCTTGTCCATGCCGAAGTTGAAGGCATTGTCGATCTCGTCCGTACACACCTCGGCGCAGTCGCCACAGGCTGTGCAGTTCGAGTTGACGTAACGCGGAGCGGTCTCCAGCGTTACTTCGTAGTTGCCCGGGCCACCGCTGACCGATTTGACTGTGGTCATGGTGTAGGGTTTGATTCTCCGGTTGTCCTTGACCCGCTTGAAGTTGATCTCCAGACCACACGTAGGGGGACAAAGTTTGGGGAAATACTGATTGAGCTGGGCTACACGCCCTCCGAAGTACGGATTCTTATCGATAAGAATAACATCATTACCGACCTCCGCAGCTTCCAGAGCGGCCGTCAGGCCACTTATTCCGCCGCCCACAACCAGTACCGCACCAGTTCCTGCAGTGTCACTCATGCCAATCCTCCATAACTGCTGGTATTGATGAAAGGTGATTTCTGGCTCCATTGACAGGAAGTTTCACTCCTTCCGGCCAACGCAAACAAAAAGCTGCCGCGTATATGAAAAATCTCCAGGCCCAATCGGGCCTGGAGATTCTCTCTAACAGATCAGTATGACTGATTAATTACAGCCACGGATCGGTCTCGATGATGTTGATGCACTCAACCTTCTCGCACTTCCACTCACCGGCCTTGGGATCATAAGTGGAGTTGACGAAGCAACGCCAGTTCTCATCATCGCAGGTCGGGAAGTCGGACCGATAGTAGAAGCCCGGATAACGGGATTCCTCACGGAACTGGATGTGACGGATATGAGCCTCAACACACCAGATACGATGGTAGTTCTCCCAGGCACGCATGAGCTCATGCAGGTCGCCGGCAGCCATCTTCTCTGCGTCCTCACGCAGCATTTCGAGCAGATCCATGCAGATGCCGAGCAGCTTGCCGGAGGTCATGTAGTAGGTAGCTACACCACCACCGTACTCATCGGTGGCCTTCATCAGGCGCATCATGAGGCCGGCAGGCTTGCAGTAGTTCGGGTTGACGTCGGCATGGGTGGAAGCGCCAACGAACTCGTGGTACCGCTTGACCGGTGCGTAAATCTCATCGGCCAGCTCCTGAGCGGTCTGGGCCAGCTCCGGAGTAAAGTCGGCGTTATCGCGGCAGTACTTAACCATCTGCTTGGCAACGATACGACCCTCGGCATGGGAACCGGAGGAGAACTTATGACCGGAAGCGCCAACACCGTCACCGGCGGTGAACAGGCCATTAACCGTGGTCATACGGTTGTAGCCCCACTTGTACTGATGCGAACGCGGACCATCTACATCCGGAACCCAGTCTTCGTTCGGGCCGGAGGTCCAGATGCCGCAGCAGCCGGAATGAGAACCGAGCATGTACGGCTCGGTCGGCATGATCTCGGAACCAACCTTCTCGGGCTCGATGTTCATACCGGCCCACAGACCAGCCTGACCAACGGACATATCGAGGAAGTCTTCCCAGGCCTCGGACTCGAGATGCTTCCAGAGCTTCTTGACTTCCTTCTCGGATTTGCCGGCAGCGCGGGCTTCGTCAAGGAAGGCGTTCAGAGCTACGTCGGTAGCCATGTAGATCGGACCACGACCAGCCTTCAGCTCATTGAGCATCAGGTGGTTACGCAGGCAGGTCGGGGTAACAGCGGACTCACCGTACGGCATGTACTTCTTGAGCTCTTCCTTGGCTGCATCGGAACCAGCGTAGAACTCGCCCAGACCGTTGGATACCTTGGCCTTGAACAGCAGGAACCATGCACCAACCGGTCCGTAACCATCCTTGAAGCGGGACGGGGTGAAGCGGTTTTCCATCATGGTCAGGGTAGCACCTACCTGAGCACACATGGTGTAGGTGGAACCAGCATTCCAAACCGGGTACCATGCACGACCCTTACCTTCACCGGTGGACCGCGGACGGAAGATGTTTACAGCGCCACCGCAGGCTACCAGAGCAGTCTTGCACTTGAAGACATGTACTTTGTTCTCACGGGTGGAGAAGCCGACAGCACCGGCGATGGTGTTCTCGCGGTTCTTGTCGAGCAGCATCTTCACGATGAAGACACGCTCCATGATGTTCTCCTCACCAAGGGCGGTCTTGGCCGGCTCGGCCACGATGCACTTGTAGGACTCACCGTTGATCATGATCTGCCACTTACCGGTACGTACCGGGGTACCACCCTCACGCAGGGAAGGAGCAGGCTTGGCGCCGTCCAGGTTGGATCCGTCCTCAGCTTTCTTCCAGATGGGCAGACCCCACTCCTCGAACAGCTTGACAGACTCGTCAACGTGACGGCCGAGATCGTAGATCAGGTCCTCACGAACAACACCCATCAGGTCGTTACGTACCATCTTGACATAGTCTTCGATGGCGTTCTCGCCGATGTAGGTGTTGATAGCGGACAGACCCTGGGCAACAGCACCAGACCGCTCGAGAGCAGCCTTGTCTACCAGAATGATCTTCATATCCTCGGGGGCCCACTTCTTGATTTCGAAAGCGGTACCACAGGCGGCCATACCACCACCAACGATAAGAACATCACACTCATGCTCTACAACTTCAGGATCCACTACGGCGGGCAGCTCGCCTTTCGGCTTATTCGGTAATGCCATATTTCTATCTCCTCTAATAGATATTCAGAATAGAATTTTTACAGGTATTCAATTACTGAAAAACTTATGCCAGCTTGGTCGGGCTCGGCAGTTCACCCTCGAGGAGCAGACGCTCGTCGTCCAGGTTCTCGCCCCTCTCGCCGACATAGGCATTGGCAGCACCCTCAGCCGTGGTCCGGATCGGGAATTTGAAACGTTTGATGTTACCATTACGGAACTTAACGGTCCACATAATGGAGTCAGAACTCCGCATGGGATGCACCTGACCGCCCATGGGTACGAAGTCATCGTAACCACGAACCATGATTGCACCCTGCGGGCAGATCTTCACGCAGGAGTAGCACTCCCAGCATGCGTCCGGCTCCTGATTGTACGCCTTCATCTCTTCCTTGTTCAGGACCATGAGATCGTTCGGACAGATGTACATGCAGGCCGTCTTGTCACCGCCCTTGCAACCATCGCATTTTGAAGGATCTACAAAACTTGGCATTAATCTACCTCCTCACTTTGATTTTCCTTTATGGCTGCGCCCCTGCGAAGCCAATTACCCCAGTTAACAGAACCAAACAGTACAGGTCCGGAATCCCTGCGAAATCCGCAAAAACACCCTCCCCGCAACTGCATGTGACCAAAAAGACAACTTATTCATCTTACTACCTTTTTTCGCCACTGCTCACTGAGGCGTAAAAAATGAATAATCACTCATTTTTAGTCGAATAACCTTATAATTTGTTGCCTACTCAATGTCAAGCAAAAAGGTTGCAACCCACCTGACTGAAATTTTGAATTATCTGATCAATTAAATTCTTTAAAACAGATCCCGGCTACCCTCTTTGCCGAGCCGGGAACTGCAGGTGCACATCCGTGACGACAAGAGGTCGGCGCAAAGGACTGGTGGTCAACGTTTTCAGCTTTTTTCACCCTGACAGGATGCGTCGATGAAACCAGGCATTTTACCTGGAAGGGAATTGATTCTAGAGTATTGCTTCCCCTGTCACTCCGAATAGGAATTTCTGACCAGTACCTCACGGGGCCTCGAACCATCGGCCGGCCCTACAATACCCTCCCGCTCCATCATTTCGATCATCCGCGCCGCCCGGTTGTACCCAACCCGTAGCCGCCGCTGAACCATGGAGATCGAGGCCTGACCGGTCTCGGTGACCACAGCCACAGCCTCGTCATACTTTTCATCATACTCTTCGGGAGAACCGTCTTGACCAGGCTCCTCTTCCTCCACCACCTTGAGCACGGATTCATCATACTCGGCACTACCCTGCCCCTTGAGATACTCGATGATCCGTTCGGTCTCCTCCTCGGAGATAAAGGCACCGTGGATCCGCTGTAGCTTAGCGGCCCCTGGCGGCAGGAAAAGCATGTCCCCGTTGCCGAGAAGATGTTCGGCCCCGGAACCGTCGAGAATGGTCCTGGAATCCACTTTGGAGGACACCTTGAAAGAAATCCGGGTGGGGAAGTTGGCCTTGATGAGCCCGGTCAGGACATCCACCGAAGGTCGCTGGGTGGCAAGGATGATATGCATGCCTGCGGCTCTCGCCATCTGGGCAAGGCGGGCAATGGAAGACTCCACGTCCTTGCTGGCCACCATCATCAGGTCGGCCAGCTCATCGACAATGATGATGATATAGGGCAGTTTCTCCTCGGCCACCTCGTTGTAGGTAAGGAAGGACTTGACCCGCTTTTCCTCCAGTAGCTTGTAGCGGCGCTCCATCTCGCGCACGGCCCAGATAAGGGCCCTGGAGGCCATTTTCGGCTCCACCACCACAGGATGGAGTAGATGGGGAATCCCTTCGTACACCGAGAGCTCGATACGCTTGGGATCCACCATCAGAAGCCGCACTTCTTCCGGGGTAGACTTGAAGAGAATCGAAGCGATAAAGGCATTGATGGCCACCGACTTGCCGGCACCGGTGGCCCCGGCGATGAGCAGATGGGGCATTCGGGCCAGATCAGCGACCACCGGCCTGCCGATCACGTCCACGCCCAGGGCGAGGCTCAGCTTGGAGGCCGATTGCCGGTAGGTCTCACTGAGAAGAATATCGCAGAGAAACACTGTTTTACGTTTGGGATTGGGAATCTCAATGCCAATGGCCGCCTTTCCGGGAATGGACCCGACGATACGGACCCGGTCCACCTTGAGAACCATGGCCAGGTCATCGGCCAGGGACACGATCTTGTTGATCTTGATCCCGGGGCCGGGGCAAACTCATAGGTGGTGACCACAGGACCGGGCGAGATGCCCTCCACCGAGCCCTGGACTCCGAAATCGCGCAGCTTGTCGGTGAGGATACGGCTGACCTTGTAGTAATGCTCCCGATCCACTTCCACCTCGCTGGGTTCATGCCGATCGAGCAGAGTCAGAGGAGGCAGATGGTATTCCCCGCCCTTGAGGGGCTGAAGTGCAAATTCCTCTTCCGGATCCGGCAGTTCTATCCGGGCCGGGGCATGCACGTCAGGCTTTTTCCCTTCCTGCAACTGCGGGGGTGCGTCGTCTTGAGGGACTTCCACTCTGACCACTGGCTCCTTTCTGGACCGTGCCGGCCTCTTTCCCTGCCCGCTCCGTCCTTTTTTCAGGGACAGACGGCGCAAAGCGCCACGCAAGGAACCACGCAGCCAGTTCCACAGACATTGTCCGGCTGCGGTCGGTGAAAATCGCACCGCGGCCATGAGAGAAAAGAGGAGCACCAGAAGGAGGATAAGAACCGACCCTACCGGGCCGGTAAACGTCCCCAGCAACCGCCAGACTATCTGGCCGAGATAGCCGCCCGGGGTAATGAAGCTGGCCGGAAAAAGAAGCTGATGCACGGTGGCCAGCAGGCCGGAGGTGGAAATGAGGATCCCGGTGATCCCGGCGACAATAGCGGGAATTCTATTGACGGTCTCGCCCGGCACAAAGGTGGCCACTGCGGTATAGAGCAGAATCGCCACCGGAAAAAACGCAGTCAGACCGAAAAAGGAAAAGAGGTAATGGGCCACATAGTAGCCAAAACTACCGCACCAGTTGGCAGATGGATCCTGCAGACCGGGCTCTTCCCCCAGCAGAGGGAGACTGTAACTCAGCAGACAGAGAAGCAGAAAAGCTGCCAGGAACAGGCTGACCAGGGCCGTGGCCTCCTCGCGGAACCGGTACCCTGTATTTTTTTTTGCGGCAGGAGATGCCATAATTTCCAGAGAGATACTGCCGAGCGGCGCATGAATTTCAGGTTGACGGGAAACAGGGCCTCACGGCGGCCACCACAGCCGCTCCCCCGACAAAAAAATACCTGGATGCCCGGAAAAGACCAGAAACGCTCAAACCCTGCTGCCCAAGGATTTAGCCAACTGTGCCAACTATGTACACCAGCCGGCGAGAAAAAGCAAAGCAGAGTATTTCCCTACCGTAACTTGACCACCCCACATCTCGTTGATACCATAGAATAAACCGGCAGTACAAACCAGCCCCTGAACCACCGGGATCATGACGATATCACCCGCCCCGCCAGAGGGCCTCCTGCCCGAATTTTCCGCGCTTCTGAAAAGCAAGGACATACCGGGTTATATCCAGCGACTCGCCCGCGAAGGCCCGGACTGGTACATGGACCTGCAGCTGCCAGTGCTGAGCATGCACCTGCAACCTGTCGCCAGCCTTCCTGGAACAAGTCTTCCACCCCGGATCCAGTAGTTGGTTCGCACTCCCGGTCACTACCGGATCCCGGTGTAATCCCAGGAGAATCTGACACCCGTACCTGGGCCATGACAAATACTGCTGAACATGACGAAAATTGGCGTCAATGGCCGGATCGTCGGACTATGGACTTTTTCCCTGCCAGGCGAAAACATAATGGAGCAAAACTGGCTCAGGCTCACAGCGGATGGAGCTTACCGAGTATCAGCTACCATGGAACTGGCATTTGGCGCCAATACAGCCACAGACAGCGGCGATCCCACCAGGGGGTCACCGTCAGATTCCACGCAAGCTTCTGAACAGGCAGATAAGACAAAAGAAATTCTGATTACCATCAATCTTCAGCATTGAAACCGGTGTCGACCTCATCCGTTTCACGGGACGCCATAAACCCGTCCCTGGGGGCTTGACTGTGGCCATCCAGGCCACAGACACCCGTGAAACAAGTGAGGCCGACACCTTCAGGCATCGGTGGCTGAATTTCAGTGGTAATCACAAAAGAAATTATGCTGGCACTGAATGTCGACAAAGAACTGACAACCCGTGGTTGCCGTGCGCTGGTTATTCCGCCGCGGCGGCGTCGAGAATGCCGTTGATGAAGGCGACCGAGTCGGGGTTGGAGTAGTGCTTGGCGATCTCCAGGGCCTCGTTGATGGCGACCCGGGTGGGGACATCGTCACTTGCGTTCATCTCCAGAAGGGCGATGCGAAGGATATTGCGATCGACGATGGACATGCGTTCAAGACGCCAGTTATGGGAGTGGGTGGTAATCTGCTGATCGAGATCCTCGAACTGGCGGCAGACCCCCTGACCAAGAAAGCGGACATAGGCAAAGAGCTGGGCCAGCGATTGCAGGCAACCCTGGAAATGGTCCAGGCCCTCCACCAGCTGCGCGACGTCAAAACCGCACTGGTCGAGCGCCGGAGAACTCAGTAGAACAAGGGCCTGGTGGCAGAAGGAGCGCAGCTCGTTTTTCATCTGCCGGCTGAGCCGGGTGCTTTCATCCAGCTCATGCAGACTGTAGTACTCACTGACCGTAACACAGAAGCGGCGCAGCTCACCATACAGGGGCTGGTCATCACCCTGCTTGTCGATGTCGGCATGGGCCTGCAGCCGCTGGACCAGGGTCCGCAGTTCAGGAACCAGAATTTCCGGTTCATTGCAGCAGCCGAAGATGCCCTGGGTCACCAGCCGCTCCAGGGACCAGGCGACAAACCGCTCCAGTTCCGTGTCGACCTGCTCAGCGGTTCGGGCAAGTCCCTGGAAATCGTGTTCAAAGAGAAACTGGAGCGCTATTTCCCTGGATTTACGTCGAAGACCCATAGAAATGTCGGGTAGTAGGAATTAGAATTCAAAAAAGAGACGATATTGCCTGAAGGCGGCCGGAGGTCGATCAGATGGCATCCATGAGGTCGATCATCTCCAGGGCGGCAATAGCCACCTCGGCTCCCTTGTTACCGGCCTTGGAACCGGCCCGTTCGATGGCCTGTTCAATGGTTTCGGTGGTCAGGACACCGAAAAGCACCGGGATACCGGCATCGAGCATGACCTGGGCCGTGCCCTTGGCCACCTCACCGGCCACGTAATCAAAATGCGGCGTTGCCCCGCGGATAACCACGCCCAGGGTAATCACGGCATCGTACTTGCCTGATTTCGCCATCTTCTGGGCGACCAGTGGAATCTCGAAGGCTCCGGGAACCCGGGCCACGTCGATATCGTTGTCGCTGACCCCGGAGCGAACCAGGGCATCAATGGCTCCTTCCAGCAGTTTTTCCGAGATAAACGAATTGAAGCGGGCAACTATAATACCAAGCTTCTTTCCATCGCCACGCAGGTTTCCTTCAAAATAATTGGCCATGAGTCACAGTTAGGCTGAGGTTATTCTTTTACCTGGATCCTGTAGTTATCCGGCATTCAAACGTCGATACAGGCACATCTGCGGCGTCGGCATCACCGGTTCCGTATTCGACGTACCGCAGGTAAGCGAAGACTCCGAGTACGCCTACGCTGGAATCGACTCGGAGGCTCGCAGGCTCGCTTACCTGCCTCCTTGCATCCGCACCTGTCTCGACGTTCTCGGTGCACGAACAGTGATGCGGCGAGACCGCATGACGACTGCAGGATTCAGGTTATATTATTTTTCTTCAGACAGGGTGAGAGCACCCTGCACCATTTGCCCCGGCAGAGACCGGAGTTCCGCGGCAGATCCTGCCCAGCAGGCTGCAGTCGCTCTTTTTCAGGACTGTTCGCCGTACAGCTCCAGGATATGCCCCATTTTGTCGCGCTTACAGCGGAGGTATTCCTTGTTTTCCGGTTCGCAGACCACCTCGATGGGCAACCGGCCGACTACTTCCAGGCCATACCCTTCCAGACCTACGATTTTTTTTGGATTGTTGGTCAGCAACCGCATCTTGCGGACCCCGAGATCACGGAGGATCTGGGCCCCGATACCGTAATCCCGCAGGTCCGGTTTGAAGCCGAGCTGGACATTGGCTTCCACCGTATCAAGTCCTTCCTCGTCCTGCAGATTGTAGGCCTTGATCTTGTTGACCAGGCCAATACCGCGCCCTTCCTGGCGCATGTACAGAATGACCCCCTTGCCTTCCTGGTCCACCATCCGCATGGCGGCGTGGAGTTGGGCTCCGCAGTCGCACCGGGCCGAACCGAACACGTCGCCGGTGAGACACTCGGAATGAACCCGGACCATGACCGGTTCGTCAGGAGAGATTTCTCCTTTGACCAGAGCCACATGCTCATGCTGGTCCACATCGTTTTTATAGGCTATAACCCGGAACTCGCCGGCATGATAGGTAGGCAGCCTGGCCTCGGCAGCCCGATGCACCAGGGTATCCTCACGCAGCCGGTAAGCAACCAGGTCTGCGATGGTGGCAATCTTGAGCCCGTGTTTCTCTGCAAACTTCTCCAGGTCCGGCATCCGGGCCATGGTGCCGTCTTCATTCATGATCTCGCAGATGATTCCCGCGGTCCGCATGCCGGCGAGCCGGGCCAGGTCTACCGAGCCCTCGGTCTGACCCGTCCGGACCAGGACCCCACCCTCACGGGCCCGCAGCGGAAAAATATGGCCAGGGCTGACTATATCGCTGGGCTTGGCGTCGGGATTAACCGCGGCCTGAATGGTACGGGCCCGATCGGCTGCGGAGATACCAGTGGTCACCCCGGTGCGGGCCTCGATGGAAATAGTGAACCCGGTGCCGTACTGGGACTGGTTGTTCTGCACCATCATGGGCAACTGGAGCTGTTCGATGATGTCCGGGCTCATGGCCAGACAGATCAGCCCGCGGCCGTAGGTGGCCATGAAATTGATGGCCTCCGGGGTCACCGCTTCGGCGGCCATGCAGAGATCGCCTTCGTTTTCCCGGTCTTCGTCATCAACCAGGATGATCATCTTGCCGGCTTTGATATCTTCAATTACTTCTTCAATGGGACTGACTGCCATTTTTCTGCTCACAGGTTGCGCTTTGCAGCATTCTTTTCTTTTTTACTGCTCCGACCGGTCCTCAAGACCCGGTCAGCAGATTATCGTAAAAATCCGTGTTCAGCCAGAAAGGCGGGGTTGATGCCCCCGGCCTCTCCACCGGTTTCATCTCCTGCGGCAAGCAGCTTCTCCACGTACTTACCGATGATATCCACCTCGATATTCACCATGTCTCCCGGCCCCAGGCTGCCCAGGGTTGTCACCTTGAGGGTATGGGGAATAATGGATACAGAAAACCGGTTCCCCTTGCAGGAGTTCACCGTCAGGCTGACACCGTTGATGGCGATGGAACCTTTCTCAATAACATATTTTGCCAGACTTGGGGGCAAAGAAAATGAAAACAGGGTAAAATCACCGGCTGCCCGCCGCTCTTCCACCCGGGCCCGGGCATCAACGTGACCGGACACCAGGTGCCCGCCCAGCCGGTCGGCCAGACGCAGGGCCCGTTCCAGGTTGACCCGGCTGCCCACCTGCAGCTCACCAAGCCCGGTGCGCGACAGGCTCTCGGGCGAGACATCGACCATGAACCGGCGCCCCTTGATGTCACGGGCCGTGAGACAGGCCCCATTGACAGCAATGGACTCCCCTTCCTCGGGATCGGTCAGATCAAAATCCGCCTCCAGGCAGAAAACCATGCCCCCGCCTGCAGGCCGTTTTTCCACCACTGTGCCAAGTCCCTGAATAATACCGGTAAACATATTTTTTCCCTTTTACTGTTCCGGGGCTTAAGACAGGACTGTCACTTACAGAGAGCTCTTCCGTAGCCCCGGGACCAGGACACCCGCGCGGACGACGCCGGCGGATGCCTGCTTTTTGTCAGCCCTGTCCCTGCTCAACCTGAGCGGCCCGCTCCTCGAACTCCTTTGCCAGCCGCTTATGCTTGAAGTTGGCGTGGATGGAGGCCGCGGTCCGGTAGGCATCGGCAGCGGCAGAATTATCACCCTTTTCCATGAACACCTCGGCCAGGACTTCCAGGATCTGCACGGTTCCCTGGGGGTTGCGGACCATCTTGTAATGATCGAGGATGTCGAAGAGCACTTCCAGGGCCTTGTCCAGCTGACCGGTGCGCCGATAGCAGACCGCCAGCTTCTTGTTCAGGGCCAGGATGGAGAAGGAGTCTTCTTTTTTCTCGCAGATGGCATAGGACCGCAGGTAATGGTCAATGGCCATCTGGTACTCTTCCTTTTCCAGGCAGACATCACCGAGCCGGTCCGAGGCGTTGGCTATCCCCAGTTCATCATTCTGCTCCTCAAACCCCTTAAGGGCATTGTGGAAACAGATCGCTGCCTGGGCCAGTTCACCATTTTTCAGAAAATCGCGGCCTTCCTTGTAATCCCGTTTGGCCGGATCCTTGATAATCTCTTCTTCCTGGCCCGCCGGTTTACCGTCCACGGGACCAAGAGAGTTCAGAGGTTGAATCTGTTCGCTTACCATGAAACTACTCCTGTGTTGTCGGACACCTGCGTTCCGATATTCAAGTTCTTCGCTGTCTTGCCTGTCTGTCCTGCCCAACCTGGCTTCGCCGGGCCAGGCAGAGGGCCTGGTCAGTCGCTGTTTATCAGTTCCACCGCCCGGGTTGCCTGCTCGCCCACCGTGGTCTCCACCGGCCGTCCCTGCTCATAGATGGTTATCGGGGTCTGGTCGCCCTGCAGGCCCATCACCTGGAAGGCTGCCTCCTTTGCCTTGATACGCCCGAGCAGGCGGGCCATGAGTCCGCGCATGGTCGGGCTGTCGTGGCCCAGGAAATGGAAGGTGGAATAAAACGGTGTCTTGCGGATCAGGTCGGGGCGCACGGCGGCAATCTCGCCCAGGGACCAGATCACCGCTTCCTGGGTGGAGCGGTCGCCCATGAAGCCCAGCAGGTGCCGGGTAAAGGCGCCAAAGATATCCGGCCGGGCGGCGACGATGGAGCCAATGGCCTCGATCATCCCCCAAGGGGTGGCGGCCGAATCGGCGCAGGCCTCGAACAGCCGGTGGAGCAGATCGGCGACCTGGCCCGGTTCCCGGGCGGACACCCGGGCCGCGACCTGGCCCATGATCCAGGCGGTATGATACCGGCTGGCCTCCACGGGATCATAGAGTAACCGCTGGAGAAAACGCAGGGTACGGCCATCGTCCAGGCAGAGATCCACCAGCACGTCGATCTCTTCCTTGGCGGCCAGTTCCCGGACCTGCTGCTTGCTGGCCCGCATTTTCCGGCGCTTGGGATCCCGACGTGGTTCCGGAGCCGGCGGCGTTACGGTCTTAGCGGCCGCACCCTCCTGCCGAGCCAGGGCCTCCTGCTTCTCCCGGAATCGCTCGGCAATCTCGGCCACTTCCTTGTGCAACCGGACAAAGTACAGGACCCCGCGAACCGCCCGACCATCCAGGTTGCGCTTGGGCACCACCTGGTGAGTCACATCATCATAATCTTCCACTCGGCCTGTCAGATAATCGTCCTCGGGCATCAGCTCCCAGGCCAGATCCCACTCGTCATTGCAGGCGTAGACCAGGCATTCCACCATGGCGGCACCGATGTTGTGGCCGGTGGCATCGCAGACGTAAATGGCGCCGCAGTCACAGCGGCCGACCGGGAACTCGGTCATCTTCCGCTGGGCCGCCTCGGTGGGCCGACCCACATCCATGCCGCAGAACGGGCACCAGGGCTTGAGGGTTTCCCCGCTTTCCTTGCTACTCATCAGCCAGCCAGTTTGTCTTCCAGCGCCTTGGCGAACCGGGGATCCACCGAATAGCCCAGTTCACGCGCCTTTTCAAGATTCTGCTTCGACTCCTGATACTCACCCTTGAAATAGAGCGCCACCGCCAGATTGTTGCGGGCCATGGCCGAGTCGGGTTCCAGGGTCACGGCCTGCCGGGCTGCCTCCACGGCCTTGTCGTCTTCCTCGTTCATGGTGTAGGCCGAGGTCAGGTTGATCCAGGCGGTGACCAGTTCCGGGTCGATCTGGGTGGCCCGGGTGAAGCTCTCTATGGCCTCGGAGAGTCGCTGCTGCTGCTGGCGAATCAGGCCGATGTTGGCATGGGCCTCGGCCATGTTGGGCGCTATCTCCAGGGCCTTTTCATTGAGCTCCAGGGCTTTGTCCACCTCGCCCCGGTCAAAGTAGATCGCTCCGAGATTGATATAGCTCTCAACGGCCTGCTCATCGAGTTCGATGGCCCGCTCCAGTTCGCGGATGGCGTCATCGACCCGGCCGGCCTGGCGGTAGACCAGGCCGAGCTGGTGATGGGCGATCACGTTTTCCGGCTTTTCCGCCACCACCTTTTCCAACTCTTCGATAACAGTGTTGAGATCCACTGTTTTCTGTACATCAGACATAAGTTATCCCTTTATTCGAAATTCCTTCCCTTGAGGTGGATGCGGGCAACCCTCACCACCCTTTCATATCCGGTTCAACTGTTTAACTGAAATATTGTAATCATCAACGCACCCGGGGCAAGGCAAAAACTGGTCCGGCCGCTGAACCCGGGCATAGAAACTATCCATCTTCACAGCTCAGGATACGCTCCCGCCGCACCTCTTCGAGAACCTGGTGGGCGCTTTCGATGTCCTGGCGGATCTGGGCGGCAAGCTCCGAAGGACCACTGAATTTCTTCTCTCCCCGCAGATGCTGGAGCAGATTGAGCTTGATGGACTTGCCGTAGATATCTTTACTGAAATCGAAGATATGGGTTTCGGCCACCAGTGTGCTGTCTCCAAAGGTCGGATTATATCCGATATTTGAGACCCCGCCATACATCTTGCCGTCATAGACCACCTGGGTCACGTACACGCCCCGTTTCGGACAGAGGTCCTCCTCGTTGAGCTGGAGATTGGCGGTGGGAAAGCCGACCACCGGCCCGCCGCGCTGTTTTCCCCGCTGGACGGTACCTCGGATCTGGTAGCAGCGGCCGAGCAGCTGACGCACATCCTGCATCCGTCCCTCCGCAACCAGCTCCCTAATCTTGGTCGAGGAGACCAGCATGCCGTTTTCGTAATGGGCCTCGACCACCGTGACCGGGAATCCCTTGAGCCGGCCCTGCTCCCTGAGAAAATCGATGTTCCCCTGCCTCCCCTTGCCAAAAGCATAATCGTAGCCGACCACCAACTCGCTCACGCCGATGGTATCCACCAGGATCCGGTCCACGAAATCCTGGGCCGTGGTGGTGGCGAACTGGCGGTCAAAGGGAATGATGAGCAGCACATCGATACCGGCCTGGGCGATCAGTTCCTTTTTCTGCTCCAGAGTGGAGATCAGTTTGATCCCCTCGGGTCGCAGAACTTTCAGGGGATGGGGATCAAAAGTCACCACCACGCTGGTTCCCTTGCTGCGGAAAGCCCGGCCCATGACCTCGGCGAACAGTATCTGATGCCCGATATGCACCCCGTCGAAATTACCTATGGTCACGCAGGCCCTGGGAAAGGGCTTTTGTATCTGGGAAAGATCAGTATATATTTCCATGGGATGTCCTGAACATACCTTCCAGGTTGAAAGAGCAGGTAGCGCCGGGCCCGGAAACCGGTCTCCGGATGCCGCCCCTACTATAATCCACGTTTCTTCGAAGACAAAGCGGGATATGTACCCTTTCTGAAGAAAACTCGCAAACAGTTCATGCGTAACTGATCCGGCCGAAAAGACGACAATGTGTTTTTTCTGGCTTTTGCCCCAAAGAAATACTTGACAAAAATGGCCGGGAAGTGCATATTCGCAACCGTCAGTGCCGAAGTGGCGGAATTGGTAGACGCGCTAGGTTCAGGGTCTAGTGGGCGTATGCTCGTGGGAGTTCGACTCTCCCCTTCGGCACCACCGGAAAAATACAGGGCCGCAACCATCCAGGTTGCGGCCCTTTTTCGTTGCAGGACTTCCGGCCCATGCCTGCCTCCTGAATCAGTGACGGATGAGTTATTGTTTTTTGTGATTACCACCAAAGCTCAGCTTGAAGAGAAGATACCAACGCCTGGCGCCACGGAGCCGGGCAGCAATAAAAAACGCCTGGACTTCTCGTTCCTCCGCTCCTGCGGTGAACGTTCCATCACCCCAGGTACCGCTCCCGCGGTACCCTGATGTACCTGGCAGGGATGGCCCATGGTTCGCAAGGCCCGCAGACAACCATTGCAGAGACCAGAAGCTCCGACACCTGTTTCGGGCATCACCCCGCAGAGCGGGGCATTGCCTGCTGCCACTTCGTCGGCTACCTGGTCACCTGCGTGACACCGCAGAGCGGTGATCACGAGTTTTCCACAGGTAGAGAGAAGAAGCGATGTTGTCCCTTATATGGTGACAGCTGAGCTTTGGTGGTAATCACATTGTTTTTTTGTTATCTGATTTGAATCACAATCAAAAAGGACAGGTACCATTGGGTGTGGCAAATCATCTGTCGTAATGGGGCCGCCCTTCGGGAGCTGGAATTTCACCGCATCCGCTGCGTCATCAACGATTGATAGAGCGTCACTCTCATCAATGGGCCTCTTCCTTGCCTATGCGGCGAAATTCCAGCTTCACTGATTCAGGTGCCTGTTTTTTTCGCCGATCTTCCGGCAAACGGCCTCAGAATGCTTATAGATTATGGCATGTCCCATGTAAGGTCGCTTCATATCACCTCTTTCCGTGCCAACAGTCCTGTGCCCGGTCGAGCCGCGAGGTGGCTGGATTCCAGCGAAACCGGGGGCCGGGAGAGGGTCCTTCTTCTCCATGGCCTGGCCCGGACCTCGCGATCCATGCGCCGACTGGGACAGCGTCTTGCCGAAGCAGGATACCTGGTGAGCACGGTCGGCTATCCCTCGCGCAGAAAAAGTGTTGCCGCATCCGCCGTCACCGTCCGGCGGGTCATTGCCCGCTACCGGGCCACGGAGAAGACAACCCTTCACTTCGTCACCCATTCCCTGGGCAGTATTGTCCTGCGCCTTGCCTTTGCAGAGCAGCTGCCGGACAATCTTGGCCGGGTGGTCATGCTCAGCCCACCCAACCAGGGCAGCGAGATCGTCGACCGTTTCCGTGACTGGTGGCTCTTCAGGGCCATTAACGGACCGGCCGGGGCTGAACTGGGTACCGGGCCGGACAGCCTGCCAAACAGACTGGGGCCGGTCCGCTGGCCAACCGGGGTTATTACCGGCAACCGACCTGCCATGTACGATCGATGGCTCGCCCGGCTGATCCCGGGCGAAAATGACGGCAAGGTGGCGGTCGAACGGGCCCCGGTGGAGGGGATGAACGACTTCCTGGTTGTCCCGGCCAGCCATTCCTTTATCATGAACAACAGGGAAGTGATCCGCCAGACGATCTTTTTTCTCAAGCATGGCCGGTTCGACCATTCCGGCCCTTCTCCGCCTCCGGGCGATGCAGGAACATGAACCAGAATCACTCCCCCCTGCCGGATAAAACCGGTGAAGAACAAGATACGTACGAGAACGAGCTGGTACCGGTCTGCACCGGTCCCCCTGAGTACCTTCTGGACTGCTCCCTGGTCCTCAGCGCCACCTCCATAGCTCACCAGGTCGATCTCCAGGACCGGACCATACTGGTCTCGCCTGCGGACGAAGCCTGGGCCAGGCACCATCTCCGGCAATGGCTCGAAGAAAACAGGGACTGGCCCCCGCCTCCCAATAACCTGCAGCAACAGCCCCGGACAACCGACAACCCGCCTACCCTGCTGACCATCGGAGCGCTGGCCATTTTCCACTGGATAACCGGTCCCTGGCAGGCCGGGTCCACATGGTTCAGGGCCGGCGCCATCGACAGCCAGGCCATCCTGGAGGGCAGCCAGTGGTGGCGCCTGGTTACGGCCATGACCCTGCATGCCGACCCCAACCACCTGCTGGGTAACTGCCTCATCGGCGGTTTCATGGTCCACCTGCTCTGCCGGACCATCGGTTACGGTTCGGCCTGGGCTCTCATTATCCTCACGGGAACCGTGGCCAATTACTTCAATATCGTCCTGCGTTCCACCCCGCATTATTCGGTTGGTTTTTCCACCGCCGTGTTCGCTACCATCGGCATCTTCAGTGGCCTGCAGCTCATGACCGGCCGCTGGGGCTGGGTCCGGGGCCTGATCGTACCCCTGGGGGCCGGGGCGAGCCTGCTTGCCTTCCTGGGCACCGAGGGAAAACAGACCGACCTGGGAGCCCACCTGTTCGGATTCGCCTGCGGCCTGGCCGCAGGCATCCTGGTCCAACGCGCGCTGCCGTTTCTGCCCGGCTGGAGCAACCGCTCGTCCACCCAGCTCATCATCTACCTGGCCTCCATCGGCCTGGTCCTTATCTGCTGGACCCTGGCCCTGCACTCGAGCGGCGGACCGCCCTGATACGAAAATCGACAGGGTCATACCGTTATTCGTTGTACGTTTGACCCATCCATGTCAAAATTACACTCAGATGACAACCGGGATGGCCGGCGTCATCCCAACCTGACCATCACAACCACTAAGGATACGTATCTCCATGAATGGACAACAACCTCCCTGGGGCCAGAAGAAGGGACCTTCCTCGCCGGAAGACATCCTCGCAGCCCTGATCCAGAAAATCCGTGACAACTTCAGCGGGTCGAAACAGCCGCCCGGCAACCAACCGGACAGCGGTTCCTCTCCTTCGGGCAAGGAACCCAACTTCTTTGCCGGACTCAGCAAGGTCGCCATGCTCATCGGTGCCATCATGCTGGTCCAGGTCGTCTACTCATCGTTTTTCACCATCAACCCCGGCGAGGTGGGCGTGATCCTGCGCTTTGGCCAGTACAACCGCTCAACCAACCCGGGCCTGCACTTCAAACTTCCCTACATGGAAGAGCTGATCAAGGTCGACGTGGAGTCGGTCCGCAAGGAGGAGTTCGGATTCCGGACCAGGAGCCCGGGCAAGACCTCCATCTTCAACAAACGCGGTTTTGACATGGAGTCGCTCATGCTCACCGGTGACAAGAACGTCATCGACGTGGCCTGGATCGTCCAGTACAAGGTCGCTGACCCGGTCCAATTCCTGTTCAAGGTGCGCAACGTCCCCCAGGCGGTCCGCGACGCCTCGGAGATGGTCACCCGGCGAATCGTCGGCAACATGGACTTCGACTATGTCCTCTCCAACCGTGAAATCCTGGCCGCCGATGCCAAGCGTGAGCTGCAGGGCGAACTGGACAACCTGGAATGCGGGGTCATCATCGTCACCCTGCAGCTCCTGGACATCAACCCGCCCGATCCGGTCAAGCCCGCCTTCAACGAGGTCAACGAGGCCGACCAGGACATGAAACGGCTGGTGAACGAGGCCGAGGAGACCTACAACCGGGTGATTCCCAAGGCCCGGGGCAGTGCCAAGCAGATCGTTGAAGAGGCTCACGGCTACGCGGTCCAGCGGATCAACGAGGCCAAGGGTGAAACCGAGCGTTTCAAGGCCATTGTCAAGGAATACCTGCAGGCCAAGGAAGTCACCCGACGCCGGATGTATCTCGAGGCCATGCGCGACATCCTGCCCGGCGTCGACCATGTCTACGTGATGGACAAGAAGCAGCAGAACCTGCTGCCGTTTCTGAACCTGTCCGGATCCGGCATGAAAGAGGCCACCGGTAAATAAGCCCCGGCGTTGTGACCCGCACCCCAGCCGGCAGTCGCAGCCCCTGGAGACCGGGTGGCCGTCCTTACAACAAGAATGGAAAAAGAAAGAATATCATGAAACAGCTCGTAAAAGTCTTTGTACTCATCCTCATCGGTGTTCTCATCGCCACAGTCTGGGATGGTTTCTACATCCTCAAGGAGGGCCAACAGGCCGTCCTGACCCAGTTTGGCCGGCCCGTGGGACAACCGATCACCGAAGCGGGGCTGAAGCTTAAAACCCCGTTTATTCAACATGTTCAGTATTTTGAGAAGAAAATCCTGATCTGGGATGGCGACCCGAACCAGATTCCCACCAACGATAAAACCTTTATCTACCTCGACAACACCGCCCGCTGGCGGATATCCAATGCCCTGCGCTTTCTCCAGGCGGTGGGTACTGAAAACCGGGCCCAGAGCCTGCTCGATGACATCATCAACGGTACGGTACGCGACCTGGTGAACAAGAACAACCTGATCGAGATCATCCGCAGCTCGGACTGGTCCCCGGATTACATGGTGTCCAGCGTCCGGGCCGGAGACGCCGTGGTTCAGCCGCCCAAGTACGGCCGGGACAAGATCAGCGAGATGGTTCTGGCCGCAGCCTCCAAGGTCACCCCGCAGTACGGGATCGAGCTGATCGATGTCATGTTCAAGCGGGTCAACTATATCGAATCGGTACGAAAGAAAGTGTATGACCGAATGATTTCGGAACGGAAAAGGATAGCGGCAGAGAAGCGCTCCCTGGGAGAGGGACGCAAGGCGGAGATCCTGGGCCGGGTGGATCGGGAACTCAAGGAGATCACCTCGTCAGCCCAGCGTGAAGCGACGGCCATCCGGGGCAAGGCGGACGCCGAGGCCACCCGTATTTACGGCGAGACATTTTCTAAATATCCGGAGTTCTATGCCTTTCAGCAGACGCTGGAAAGCTACCGAGACATTATCACCAGCAATACCTCTCTGATATTGTCGTCTGACTCGGATCTGTTCCATTATCTGGAAACCATTGAGCCGGACAAAAAATAACAGAAATCGACAGGCGGATCGAGAAACCCTTTTTTCTGTTCCCGGCTTCGGCCGGGAACAGTTTTTTTTTGTGATTACCACTGAAATTCAGCCACCGATGGATGAAGGTGTCGGCCTCACTTGTTTCACGGGTTTCTGTGGCCTGGATGGCCACAGTCAAGCCCCCAGGGACGGGTTTATAGCGTCCCGTGAAACAAGTGAGGTCTACAATGCCAAAGATTGATGGTAATCAGATGTTTTTTGCTTTTCGGACCGGACAGAGGAGCGGTCAATCCAGAAGCCGGCCAGGAAATCCGGCCCTGGTGTCTGTCCATAAATGATATTTCGGAGTCTCCGCTTACCTGATCTCGAACGAAAATCTCCGTTTATGGACAGACACTATCACTCGATCACCACCCCGGGGCCCTCGTCGGCAAAGAAGGGCCGCTGCTCGGGTCCGTAGGGTATCCGGCCCTTTTCCTCCACCAGCTTCAGAAACCGGTCCAGGTCCTCTTCTGAAACCAGCTCGTCGATCTCCAGCCTGTCAAAACGGCAGTTGCAGTGGATAAGCTGCCCACCGCACCAGGGACAGACCTCCACCGGGCAGCCGAACTCATGGACCTCGCCGGTGACGGCGTGACAGGCCGGGCACACATCACGGTCCATGCCCAGCGGTTCGTAGCGCGGAAAGGAACCCGGTTTGGCACAGGTTCGCTTGAAGTCCTCGGGCCCGGGAAGGCTGAAGAACTCCAGCAGTTTCCGGTCGACGAAACCATCGGCCAGTCTGCCGTGAAACTCGATACCCTCGCTGGAAACCAGGTAGAGATAGCCGCTGTGACCGGTGATAAGGGCCAGCAGAAATACTCCCCGGGACCGCCCCACCAGGCGGATATCCCGGGCCCAGTCATCCCGGGCCTCGGGCAGATAGCTGTAGAACTCGTGCAGGAGATCCAGGGCGATCCGGTCGTCCCGGTACTCGTCCAGAAGATCTCTGGCCTCGCGCAGCCGCTCGTCAGGAACCGCGTATTCCATCAGCAGACGGATTTTTTCCCGCTGCTCTCTCAATTCATCCATCTCGTTCCTCCAGGGCCGTGGTGATCCGGCTTATCAGGCGGGCGGTCTCTGCCGCCATGTCTTCGGCGTCGGTGACGGCGGTAACCACCGCGATACGCCTGGCACCGGCACGGACAAGGTCTTCGACGTGATGCTCCTTGATCCCTCCCATCACCGTGAACGGGAGCGAACAGTGCCTGGAATAGGCCTCTATGGCCTCCGGGCCGATAAACTCCGCCAGCCCGTCCTTGGTCCCGGTGGGATAGATCGGACCGATATTGTAGTACGAAAGGACCAGTTCGCTTCGCTGTTCCTGCTGGCCAAGGCGTCTGGCCTGCTCCTCGGTGTTGCACGACTGACCGATGACCAAGTCCGGAGCCAGGCGGCGGATCTCTTCCGGGGGCAGATCGTTCTGACCCACATGCAGTCCGTCCGCCCCGGACATCAGGGCGATATCGAGCCGGTCGTTCACCAGGAAAAGCGCCCCGGCCTCTGTGGTTCTCCGGCGAAAATAGCGGGCTTTTTCCAGCAACCGGCGATCGGAAGAGTCCTTATCCCGCAGTTGGACGATCTTCGCCCCCCGGCCAGCACGCTGTCGAGCCACTGCTCGTCGCTCCGCCCGTGGGCCAGCCGTTCACATGAAACCGGATAGAGGGTGACATCCTCGATAAACTGCCGCATTCGGCGGTGATACAGTTCACTGTTCATGGATATAATAACACTGTCTTTCAGATGGGGAAAGGAGGGTCGACCCCATTGATCTTGATTTTTTTCTGAAAACCGGATAAATTGAGTACTGCAGTTTTTCTCAGGAGACACTACTTCTACCTGGACCAGGAAACCTCTGCAGTCGGCTCTGCCCTGCTGCCGTGCCGCCTCACTGTACCCCAACAGGTCATCTCGCGCATCGTTTTTCCTGGCTTGCCCCTCTTATCCGAACCGGCCGCTGCAAACTCATATCCCGACTCTTTTGACCGCCGGCTCGACACCGTGACACCCATTGACAAGGACAACGCCATGACCCGAAAAATTCATACTGAACGTACCGCTGAGCTGAAAATCGATGGCAAAACCTACACCCTGCCCATCATCGAGGGATCCGAGGGTGACCGGGCCATCGATATAAGCCGGCTGCTCCAGGAGACCGGCTACATGACCCTTGATACCGGGTACAAAAACACCGGTTCCTGCGCCAGCACCATCACCTATCTCGACGGCAACAAGGGTATTCTCCGCTACCGGGGCTACGCCATCGAAGAGTTGGCTGAAAAATGTTCGTTCGTCGAGGTGGCCTACCTCCTGATCCACGACAAGCTGCCCAATACCGAAGAGCTCAATGCCTTCAAATCGCTACTGGAACGCTTTGCCCTGATCCACGAGGACATGATCCACTTCTTTGATCATTTTCCCTCCCATGCCTCGCCCATGTCCATTCTCTCGGTCATGGTCAACTCGCTCTGCAACTACTACCCCGAGATGAGCGATGACCCGCTGGAGAACATCGACATGACCGCGGCCCGTCTCATCTCAAAGATCCGGACCATTGCCGCCTTTTCCTACAAAAAATCCATGGGTCATCCGCTGGTCTATCCGCGGCACGACCTCTCCTACTGCGGTAACTTCCTGAACATGATGTTCGACAAGCCAGTCAAGCCCTACACGGTTCGGCCCGAGGTCGTGGCCACCCTCAACAAGCTGCTCATCCTCCACGCCGATCACGAGCAGAACTGCTCCACTTCCACCGTCCGTCTGGTGGGCAGCGCAGGGGTCAATCTGTACGCCTCCATCGCCGCCGGCATCAATGCCCTGTGGGGCCCTCTGCACGGCGGTGCCAACGAGGCGGTTATCCAGATGCTCGAGGCCATCCACGCCGACAACAATGATTTTGAAAAGTATATCAACAAGGCCAAGGACAAGAACGATCCTTTCCGGCTTTCCGGCTTCGGGCACCGGGTCTACAAGACCTATGATCCACGCGGAACCATCATCAAAAAGGCCTGCGACGAAATACTCACGGTCCTCAACATCTCCGACCCGCTGCTGGACATTGCCCGCAAACTCGAGGAGATCGCGCTCAGCGACGAGTATTTCATCAAACGCAACCTCTACCCCAACGTGGATTTCTATTCAGGAATCATCTACCGCGCCATAGGCATACCCACCAACATGTTCACGGTTATGTTCGCCCTGGGCCGGCTGCCGGGCTGGATCGCCCAGTGGAAGGAAATGCGGGAGGACCCGAGCACCAAGATCGGCCGCCCCAGGCAGGTCTATGTCGGCGAGCCGGAACGCCCCTTTATCCCACTGGAAAAACGGGATTGAAACATCCGCGGCTGCGGCAAGAAAAACTCAGGCCTCGCTGACGGTATTGTGGAGGATGAAATATCTCAGGGAGGATTTCTGCTGATCCGAAAGCTCGCCGAATCGCAGGGAGAAACGTTTGACCTGGACCGCCCTAAAGGGCGCGTCCGGGTCAAGCGTCGAGTCGTTGACAATGGAGGCGGGAATATCCTTGAGTAGAAAGTCATCACTGCCCAGGAAGATGTCCAGGCGAAGGTTGCGGTCCGGCTCCCGGCCGAACACCGCATAATGGACGGCCATGCCGCCTTCGCTGATATCAACAATAGCGCCGGGAACAGCACCGATAAAGGCCAGCGCCCCATCCTTGACCCGGTACCTTGGAAATCGACGGCGGTCAGTCACAGACGGCACACCTTGGTGTTGTCCAGTCAATAGCTGCCCCCTGCTCAGTCAAGCGCATTATAGCTCTGGTTAACAATCTGACAGTACTCTTTAACCAGCTGCCATCGTTCCGCGGGTCGCATCCGAAAATAAAACGGACTCAACATCAGTATGCGAATGGCTTCTCTTGGACTCATGCTCTGCTCCGGAATGGTTTCTCTTACCCTGACTAACTGCAAGAACGGGGCCAGAAAAACCCTCAACGTATAATCAGCAAGTTACGCCGTATCTCGCCAAACACCAACACCGCCCGGGCTCCTTTTCCCGCATAGCGGAAAAAAGGGTGGCAGACGATCGGCTTTCCGGAAAATAAAGCGCGTATCCCGCTGATTATCTGTAAAATTCAGATTTTGAACGTTCTACAACAAATTGACTCTTTTGCAAGGAAAAATCTGCCCGGCTCCTAAGCTTTGCCAAGATTTTGACTGACCGTCAGGTTGACCGAAAGAGGAACCGCCAGCTCCATGACCGTTTCCATGGCCTGTTGCAGAAGATCCCGGGTAACGTCGAGCTCCTTTTTCGGCACTTCAAGTACCAGTTCGTCATGGATCTGCAGGATCATCCTGGCGGCCAGCTTCTGCTCGCGCAACTCCCGGTCCACCCGGAGCATGGCCAGCTTGATGATATCGGCCGCCGTCCCCTGGATGGGAGTATTGATGGCCGTCCTCTCGGCGAACTCCCGCTTGGTCCGGTTGCGGCTGTTGATTTCAGGCAACTGTCGCCGACGGCCGAGCAGGGTGGTCACATAGCCCTGTTCATGGGCCCTGGCAATGATCTCCTCCATGAACTTTCTGACCCCGGCATAATGTTCAAAATACCGGTCTATGAAGGTCTGGGCCTCCTTGCGACTGATCTGCAGCTGGCTGGCCAGGCCGTAACTGGACATGCCGTAGACAATACCGAAATTGATCGTCTTGGCCACCCGCCGCATCTCGGGGGTGATTAATTCCGGAGAGACGAAAAAAATCTCTGCAGCGGTCCGCCGGTGGATATCCTCGCCGTTGCGGAAGGCCTCAAGCAGGGCCTCATCGCGGGAATAATGGGCCAGAACCCTGAGATCTATCTGCGAATAGTCTCCGGAGAGCAGCAGACAGCCGCCGGCAGCCACAAAGGCAGAGCGGATCCGCTGCCCCTCCTCGGAGCGTACCGGAATGTTCTGCAGATTGGGATTACTTGAGCTGAGCCGACCGGTGGCGGTACCGCACTGGTTGAACGAGGTATGGATCCGTCCGGTGTCCGGATGCCTGAGCCTGGCCAGCTTGTCGATATAGGTGGACTTGAGCTTGGCCAGGTTGCGGTACGCAAGTATCAGTCCCGGCAGCTCGTGCTGGGCCGCCAGCCGCTCCAGCACCTTGACGTCGGTGGAGTAGCCGGTCTTGGTCTTGCGCCCCCGGGGCAGTTTAAGTTTTTCAAACAGGATCTCGCCCAGCTGCTGGGTCGAATTGATATTGAACTCCTCACCGGCCAGAGCATAGATCTCACCCTTGAGCTTTTCCAGTTTTTCGGCAAATTCAGCGGACAGGGCGGAGAGCAGGTCCATGTCCACCTCGATTCCGGCACGCTCCATCCGGGAGAGTACCGGGATAAGCGGTCCCTCCAGGTCGGCAAACAGGGACCAGAGCGCAAGCTTCTCCAGCTGGGGCTTCTGCAGTTCAAAAAGCTGCAGGGAGCCGTAGACATCCTCGCAGCTGTAGTTCTTGGCCTGCTCGAGCCCCACCCGGGCAAAAGCGTCCTCACGTTTATCCCCCCGACCACGTCGGCAAAGGAGGTCATCTGCAGATCGATCTCCTGGCACAGGTCATCGAGCCCATAGGACCGCCGGCCCGGATCCAGCAGCCAGGCACCCACCATGGTGTCATAAAGCGGACCCGCAAGCTCGACACCGCCGTTTTTGGGGTCGGCCAGCACCGAGTAGTCGTATTTGAGATTATGGCCCACCTTGGGCAGCTCGGGATCCTCGAAAAAAGGCCTGAGCGCCTTCAGGAGTTCTTCCTGGTCCAGTTGACCGGCCACCGGTTCGCCGTTTTCGTCCCGGTGGCCGCAGGGCAGATACCAGACCCTGTCAGCGGATATGGCAAGCGATATCCCCACAAGCCTGGCCCGCAAAGGATCAAGCGACGTGGTCTCGGTGTCCAGGACCAGAAGATCGGCCCGGCCAAGCTCGGCGACCACCCGAGCCAGCTTTTCCCTGTCCTGCACCAGCTGAAAATTTCCCGTATCCACGGCCACCGCCGGCGCATCCGCCTTGAGCAGGGTATAGAACTCCAGTTCGGTGAGGAGTTCGCGCAGCCGTTCGGTTTCCGTGGCCTGGACACAGTAGGCCTCGGGATCGGCTGGTACCTCCACATCATGGCGCAACCGGATCAGATCCCGGGAGAGGAAAGCGTCCTCGCGGTGAGCGATCAGCCGTTCCTTGAGCTTGGACTTTTTCATGGAATCCACCGCCGCATAGACTCCTTCCAGGGTCCCGTATTCGCGGATAAGCTTCTGGGCGGTCTTGGGCCCCACCCCGGGCACCCCGGGAATGTTGTCCGAACTGTCGCCGGTGAGGGCGAAATAATCGAGCAGCTGATGCGGCTCGAGGCCATATTTCGCAAGGACCGCGGCCACGTCCATGAGCTTATCGCTCATGGGATCCCACATCACCACCTGCTCGGAGACCAGCTGCAGCAGGTCCTTGTCCCCGGAAACGATCACCACCCGGCAGCCGGCCGCCACCAGGTTGTCCACCGCCGAGGCGATCAGATCATCGGCCTCCATGTCGTCATGTTCAAGAGCTGGGATGTGATAGGCCTTGACGATTTCCCGCACATAGGGAATCTGCGGCTGCAGATCATCGGGCATGGGCGGACGGTTGGCCTTGTACTCGGGATAGATGCGGTGCCGGAACACCGGGCCTCTCGTATCAAAAGCCACCGCCAGGCACTGGGGCTGCTTTTCCCGGATGATACGGCGAAGAATGGTGGTAAAGCCATAGACGGCGTGGGTGGGCAGACCGCTGGAGTTGGCCAGGGGGCGGATGGCGTGATAAGCCCGGTAAATATAGGCAGAGCCATCGACCAGATAGACCTGCCGGAAGTTTTCCTGAGAGACCATGAACTGTATTGTCTGTGAAAAAGGCTGGCAGCATTGTCCACTGCCGGATATTGCACCGATCCTGGTACTGATATTTCGAAGCTCGACTGGCTGACCGGGGACCGGGGCAAGAGGATATGGACGACCTGTGGCTGGAATCTTCATCCCCGCTCGGTTGCCGGACCGGTCAGGACATGATTAAACCTGTTTTTTCCACTGCCTACAACAAAAAAACCCCTGCCTTGCGGCAGGGGTCCATCTTCAATCCGGTATGTAACTCAATCAGGCCTTGGCCATCCGGACCCAGCTTGCCTGGGGCCCCTTGTCTCCACTGGTGATCGCCAGCATCACGGCGTCACCTTCGCTGAGCTGATGCATGGAAACATCGCGCAGCACATTCTCATGAAAAAACACCTCATCGTCATCCGGGGTGGTGATAAAACCATAGGCATCCTCGGGAAAAAGTTTTTTGATGGTCCCGGACACATTGCCGGCCACAATGGCCTCAGACACCTTGACGTTCTTGTGGTTCTGTTTCTTGCGGACGATTTCCTTGAGCCTGAGTCCTAAGACATCAAAGGCTTCCACCAGTATCGGACGCACCTTCTCACCCCAGCGCTTGACCACTACAGTGTCATTGGGCACAGAAGCGACCAGCCGGACTTCATAACCACCCTCCTTATAGCCGGGGGTAGCTTCGATGGTCACTCGAAGATGAAGAACGAAGTTGGCATAATGGCGAACAAGTTTTGCCTTCTCCTCTTCAATCTTTTCCAGCCATCCTTTCCGCATGTCGAGATTTCTGGCCTCAACTTTCAGTTCCATACAGATCCTCCACTGTTATCAAGCGTCAGTGGCACCATGCCACTGCCTAAACGCAAAAATAGAGTGAATCGCCCCTCCGGACCCTGTATTTCCCGCTGTCTTTCCTGGAGAATAAAAATCTGCCGGCCGGGAGCTGAACAACCAGGATATCTTTTCGAACCGGCAGAAGGCCCGGATACGGGCAGAGGAGAGGTGAAAGGAGAAAGAAAAAAGGGCATTATCAGAAGAACATCTTTTAACCATGCCTTAATTATAGTCACAGGCCCCCGGTGAAATCAAGGTCAGCATGACATTTTCTTGACGCCCGTGGATCAATCCGGGTACTCTCCGGCCATGCATACGAAAAAGACAGCCGTCCTGCTGCTCAACCTCGGTGGCCCGGGAAAGCAGGAGGATGTGGAACCCTTTCTGTACAACCTGTTTTCCGACCGGCAGATTATCCGTCTTGGCCCCTGGTTCCTGCAAAAATTCATCGCCCGCAGGATCGCCCGCAAAAGGGCGCCCAAGTCCAGGGAAAGTTACCGGAAAATCGGCGGCGGCTCCCCTATTCTGGCCATCACGAAGCAACAGGCCAGAGCCCTGGAAGAGGCCCTGGGGAACAGTGGCGACTATCTGGTGCGGAGCTGCATGCGGTACTGGCACCCTTTTGCCAGCGAGATCCTGCCGGAACTGGCCCGGGAAGGTGTCGGCGAGATCATCGCCCTCCCCCTCTATCCCCAGTATTCGGTGGCCACCACCGGCTCCTCCCTCACCGACCTGAACCGGACCGCCGATAGACTGAAGCTGCCCTTCACCATCCGGGAGATCCGTTCCTGGCCGGACCAGCCGCAATACATCAGGTGCCTGGCAGGCCGGATCCGGGAAGGGCTCGGCAGATTCAAAAGCACGCCCGAGGTGGTGTACAGTGCCCACAGCCTGCCGCAGAAATTCATCGACGAGGGCGACCCCTATGTCGATGACCTCCACAAAACCATCTCCGCCCTGGAGAAGATCACCGGCATCCAGGGTCATCTCTGCTACCAGAGCCGCAGCGGGCCGGTTGAATGGCTTGAGCCATCCACACCCGACATGCTCCGCCGACTTGCCTCCTCGGGCTGCAGGAACATCCTCATGGTGCCGATATCCTTTGTCTCGGACCATGTGGAGACCCTGTACGAGATCGACATGCTCTACCGGGACATGGCAGCAGAACTGGGCATGGAACTGCGCTCCACCCGGGCCCTGAACGATGACCCGGAATTCATTGGCGCGCTGCGGGACCTGGTGCTCAGCCAGCCCAGCGCTCCAGCTGCGATGTGATCCCTCCCGGGGACACCATCGCTCGCCAGCCACGGGACGCCAAGTATTCCCCCGCCGCAGGACCGCCGACCGCGACCGCAACTTATACGCCCCAGGCGTCACCCCGCAGGAGCGGGACTGGACCGTCAGGGGTCTGGCACTCCCTGTCAGAATACATGACACCGCAGAGCAGAGGTCACGAGATCAAGTAAAGGGGAAGAACACTCCGGAGCGGCGAGCACGGAATCGGGAAGGTGCAAGGGCCTGTCCCGGTGCGGTAAAAAGCCGGAGGACGGGAGACACTGTCTTCTTAAGGCAGCCCGGATTTATTTTTCCTGGAAACGGCGCATCCGGATATTCATCAGGATGCCAAGGCTGATCAGGGTGGTGAGCAGGGAAGAGCCGCCGTAACTGAACATAGGCAGAGGAATGCCCACCACCGGCAGAAAGCCCATGATCATGAACAGGTTGATGACCGCCTGCCAGAAAATGAGCATCACCAGGCCAAAGGCCAGCAGCACGCCGAACTTGTCCCGGGCAGTGAGGGCGATGTTCAGTCCCCAGAGCAGCATGAAAAAATAGCAGCTCAGAAAAAACAGACTGCCGGCAAAGCCCCATTCTTCGGCCCAGACCGAAAAGGCAAAGTCCGTATGCCGCTCCGGCAGAAAATGGAGATGCCCCTGGGTGCCCTCCAGGAAGCCCTTGCCGAAGATCTGGCCACTGCCCACAGCGATTTTGGACTGGGTGATCTGGTAGCCGTGGTTCATGGGATCGGACTCTGGATTGAGAAAAGTTTCTATCCGTCGGCGCTGGTAGGGTTTCAGCAGGAAACGGTAGATGATCAGCCCGGCTGAAATCCCGGCACCGCCAAGAATACCCACGGTTGTCCAGCGCAGTTTCACAAACAGGGTCATGGAAACAAAGATAATCCCCAGCATCAGCGCGGTCCCGAGATCCGGCTGGATCATGATCAGGACAAAGGGCAAGGCCGTGAGCAGAGCCGGACGGATCAGATCCCGTACCCGGTAGCCGTTCTGATTTTCTGTCTGCGAGTAACAACTGGCAAGCACTATCACCAGCACCAGTTTGGCAGGCTCCGAGGGCTGGAGGTGAAAAAATCCCAGGTTGATCCAGCGCTGGGTCCCGGCCACGGTAGAGACAAAGAAATCGGTATAGAGCAGGAGCAGCAGTACCGCCCCATAGAGGACATAGCCCAGCTTTTCCAGCTCCCGGTAGTCAAAACTGATCAGGATGGTGATCAGTCCCAGCCCTGCCCCGTAGAAGAGCAGCTGCTTGTAGAACGTGGACGACGGATCCGGCCCGCCGTTCCAGGTGGAGCTGTACAGGTTGGCCAGGGCCATACCGGCGACCAGCAGCAGCATGACCAGCATGACCCAGTCGAAATGATGAATGAGACGACGATCAAAGCGCAGCATGAGCGATATATTTAAACTCCTGAAATCAATGTCATTAACTTAACAGATCATAGTACTACGAAGCGCACGAAGAACACGAAGTTTTTCCTAAATTGAGGTTTTTCTTTTTTCTTCGTGCACTTCGTATCCTTGGTGGTTCAGAAACAAGCTGATAATCGGCTGAACATTTTCTTAAGTTGATGACATTGTTTCTGAAATTGACGGTTAGGGTTTAGCCATATCGGCTACAAGCCGGGTCGGCAGAACCACCATGCTTATCTTGTCCGGATCCTGCAGACGGTCCTGAAAATATTTTTCCAGCAGTGCCCTGGCCACCGGGGCGGCCGCCGAACCTCCGTGCAGGCCATGTTCCACCAGGACGGTAACCGCGATTTCCGGATTTTCCGCCGGAGCAAAGCAGGTAAACCAGGCGTGGTCACGGTACTTGTAGGGAATATCTTCTTCCTTGAGATGCTGGTACTGCTTGAGGCGCACCACCTGGGCGGTTCCGGTTTTTCCGGCCACGGTGATATTTGCCAGCCTGGCCCGCCGGCCGGTGGCGTGCTTGCCGTTGACCGCCTCGACCAGGGCCTGACGGATCAGACGCAGGTTCTTGCCCTGACCGGCGAACCGGGCCCGGACCTCGAGCTCGAACTGCTCCAGCACGTTACCCTCCGGGTCAACAACCTGTTCGATCAGGGCGGGCTTGTACTGCGTCCCTCCGTTGGCCACAGTGGCGGTCATGACCGCGATCTGCAGCGGTGTGGCCAGGTCAAAACCCTGTCCTATGGCCACCGACAAAGTTTCCCCTTCCTGCCAGTTCCTGCCGGTCCGCCTTTTTTTCCAGGCCGCGGTGGGAATGAGGCCCGGGCGTTCATGCTCCATCTCCACCCCGGTCTTTTTGCCCAGCCCCAGCCGGACGGCATAAGAGGCCAGCCGGTCCACCCCGAGCCGCTGTCCCACCTGATAGAAGTAGACATCACACGACTCGGCCAGGGCCCGCTTGAGATTCACCGCCCCGTGCCCGGCTCGTTTCCAGCACCGGTAGGTCCGGTTGCCGAACCGGTAATAGCCGGGACAATAGATAATGGTATCCTGGCTGATCACCCCTTCGGCCAGCCCGGCAATGGCGGTGACGATCTTATACGTCGAGGCAGGAGGATATTCTCCCTGGACCACTTTGTTGAGCAGGGGTTTGTGGGGATTTTCGAGCATCTCCTGCCAGTCCTTGTGGGAAATACCGCCGATAAACTTGTCCAGGGCCAGGGCCGGGGAGCTGGCAGCAGCCAACAGACGGCCCGAATTGACCTCGATGACGACCACGGCTCCGGAATAATCCTGGCTTTCCATAACCTCCTCGGCGGTCTGCTGGAGATCCACATCCAGGGTCAGGTGAAGATCATTACCGGGCAGCGGTTCGATCCCCTTGAGATTCTTCTGTTCAAACCCCAGGGCATTGACCTCCATGTAGTGACGGCCTTTTTCACCCCGCAGATCCTTTTCCCGTATTTTTTCCAGCCCCATCTTGCCGATCAGGTCACCACCCCGGTAGACGCCGGGTTCGGACCGGGCCAGCTCCTTTTTGTTGATTTCCCCGAGATAGCCGATGATATGGGAGGCCAGGTTGCCGTAATGATAGACCCGCAGAGGCACCACCTCGATCTTGATTCCGGGCAGCTCCAGTCGGTTGTTCTCGATATAGGCCACCTTTTCCCAGTCGATATCCTCTGCCAGCCGGATGGGGATATGGCCGGGTGCCGCCGCCATCCGCCGAACCCGCTTGAGCAGTTCCGACGAGTCCACCTCCAGGATCCGCGAGACCTTTTTGAACAGCTCATCATCGATGGTGTTGTCTTCCCGCAGCCATACCACGTTGAACGACGGCCGGTTGGTGACGATCTCCCGTCCCTTGCGGTCAAAGATATTGCCTCGGGGCGCGGCCACCTCCACATAGCGGACCCGGTTGCTGTCCGCCATCCGGGCATACTCCTCGCCTTTCTGGATCTGCAGATACCAGAGACGGGCAATAAGAATGGAAAAAAAGGTGATAAGCACAACCGAGGCGACCAGGGTTCGCTTGCGGAGAAAATCCAACTCTCCCTCGTCCCGGGGCGTGATCTTACCCAGCGGTGCGTCACGCCTGCGGGCCGCCTGCTTCAGTGGATCGTCCCGTTTCTTGTTTTTCCTGCTTTTTCTGAGATTTTTCATGACAGAATTCAGCGGTACCGGTTACCGGACCGGACCCGGAGCTTCTGAAACGGATTCAGCCCCCCTTCAAGGCGACCCTTGATAAACTCGAAGAAGCGAAACAGCGGCAGGGCGAACAGGGCCACCAGAGTAGCCCGCAGGAGCATGAGCAGCCAGGACCAGGGAATCAGGGCATCGGGTTCAAAGAGGTTGAGCATCAGATAGACAATCCAGGAGACAAACAGATAGACCACGCCGATCAGCGGAATGCGGTACAGGGATTCCTTGACTGGCATACGCTCGGACATAAAACGAAGCAGGAAAAAACCGCCAAGACAGATGCCGGGATAGGTACCGATAACCACACCGGAAACCACATCAAGCATCCAGCAGAGCGGCAGAAGAACGATCAGCCCCCGCAGCAGGTCAACCCGGCAAGCCAGCCAGGCGACAAGGACAAAATAGAGATCCGGGGCGGCCGGCCAGGTGGGACCGGTCATGAACACCGTGGTCTGCAGCGCAACCAGCAGCAGCCCGATCCCTGTAAAGACGACGACGCTCATGGCTGCTCGTCGACAAATGGAGTGTCCTTCTCAATAACCAGCAGCTCTTCCAGGGTCGAGAAATCCGCCGCCGGCCGTACCTCTATCTCCAGGAACATGCCCCGCCGACGACGAACCACCTTGGACACCACACCCACAGGCAGACCGGGCGGAAAAAGGCCGCCATAGCCAGCGGTGACCACATGGTCCCCCTCCTTAACGTCCACGGTCTTCAGGATATAGTCGAGCCGGTACCTCAGCGAGCCGGTTCCCTTGAGAATCCCCCGGACCCGGGATTCCTGGAGCAGAACATCCAGGGCACTGGAGGGGGCAATGGCCAGCAGCACCTTGGAATAGTTGGGCGAGGTGGTGAAGATCTGCCCGACAATACCGTCTCCGGTCACCACCGGCATCCCCTTCATCACCCCATCAGAGGTCCCGCGGTCAATCACCACGGTCCGGAACCAGAGCGAGGGATCCTTGCCGACAACGGTGGCCGCCACCATAGGCAGGTCATGGTTCATCTTGAAGTCGAGCAGTTTACGGAGCCGGGCATTGGTGGCCACGGCCTCCCGACTGCGATAGGCGGCCGCCCTGCATTCCCGCAGCTCGGCCCACAACCGCTCATTTTCTTCCCGGACCCCGATCAGGTCCACGTAGCGGGACTTTAGATCACTGAAATAACCGGTCACCCCGGTCAGGTATTTCTGAACCGGACCGGTGGTCTCGGCCACCAGCTTGTGCAGCAGGCCGAAACGCTGGGGACCCAGAGTGGAGACAATGAGAATGAGGGCAAGCGTCAACAGCAGTCCACTGAGGACAACTATCCTGATTGTCCTGGAACGACCATTACGTTTCCTGCTCCCCTTTTTACGCATCGGGTCAGGTGACTTAAATGATAGTGAAAAGAAGCGGGCAAGGCGGCTTCAGGCTTTGAAAAGGCACCGGGTCAGTCAATGGCGATTTCCTTGAGGATCTCAAGGTTATCCAGGGCCTGGCCCGACCCCAGAACCACCGACGAAAGCGGGTCGTCGGCGACGATGATCGGCATGCCGGTCTCGTCCATGAGCAGCTTGTCCAGATTCTTGAGCAAGGCGCCGCCGCCGGTCAGGACAATACCCTGATCGACGATGTCCGCGGAGAGTTCGGGCGGGGTCACCTCCAGGGCGACCCGGACCGCATCGACGATCACTTCCACCTGCTCGGCGATGGCGGACTGGATTTCCTTGGAAGAGATGGTCAGGGTCTTGGGCACACCAGAGACCAGGTCGCGTCCCTTGATCTCCATGGTTTCGTAGGGTTCTTCAGGCTGCACATTGCCGATGGTGGTCTTGATCAGCTCGGCGGTACGCTCGCCGATGGCGAGATTGTGCTTGCGTTTGATATACTGGAGAATGGATTCATCCATCTTATCGCCTGCCACCCGGACCGACTTGGCATAGACAATGCCGGCAAGCGAAATCACCGCCACCTCGGTGGTACCGCCGCCGATATCAACGATCATGTTGGCAGTGGGTTCGGTGATGGGAAGGTCCGCGCCAATGGCTGCGGCCATGGGCTCCTCGATGAGGTACACTTCCCGGGCGCCGGCGGATTCGGCCGATTCCCGAACAGCACGTTTTTCCACCTGGGTGATGCCGGAGGGAACCGAGATGATAATCCGCGGATGGACCAGGGTCCGCCGGTTGTGCACCTTGTTGATAAAGTAGCGCAGCATGGCCTCGGTGACCTCGAAATCAGCGATAACGCCGTCCTTCATAGGCCGGATGGCAGCGATATTACCCGGCGTCTTGCCAAGCATCTCCTTGGCCTCTTTGCCCACGGCCAACACCTTGGAACCACGGATGTCCTGGCGCACGGCCACCACCGATGGTTCACGCAGCACTATCCCCTTGCCCTTGACGTAGAGAACAGTATTTGCTGTGCCCAGATCTATGGCCAGATCGTTGGACATCCAGCCAAACAAAAAATTAAACGGAGAAAACATCCGAAATCACCTGTAAAAAGCCAAATATGGTACGAGGCCTCCTGCTGAACCTTATACGCAGAAGTGTCGTTTTGCCGGACTACGGCCACATCGAGAACCGATTACAAAAAATATATTGTACCAATGGGACTCGGTGTTGGCAACAGATATACCCGCCCGAAGAGAAAAGAGACGATTAACACTTGACAGCCAGGCTCGGATCATGGTAATTGAGTCGCTGTCCAACACATGGGCTATAGCTCAGCTGGGAGAGCGCTTGAATGGCATTCAAGAGGTCAGCGGTTCGATCCCGCTTAGCTCCACCAAGAATTACAAAAGGTTACGAGACACATCTCGTAACCTTTTTTTTGGTCCAGAGGTTAGGCCGAAGTTTTGCTCTAATGGTTGACAAATCATATTCAATCACAGTGGATGCGTTTGAGGAAAGCTCTGCTTGCCTTGAGGTTGCATCGCCGTCTTGCCCCCTTGTTCCATAGCCGGTGTCTCACCAATAATATTCTTGAACTTCTGTACAAAATTACACATTGACATTCCGGCGGGTATCCCCTAACCTGAAACCAAGACACAAAGGTCTCGGGTCAATCATAGTGCATCTCCTCCGACCAGCCCGCTGACACATTATGCCCTCTTCTCTTCTGGTCTCATTCTTTATCACCTCTTCTGGTTTCAACAAGCCAACGAGCTGATTTCATATCATCGACCCTACAAAGAAGAGCCCTGGAAGAAGGAAGCTCTTCCATGAATGCAGATAACCTGCAGCGGTCATCAGCTCAGACTTCCTCCTTTTCTCGAACATACTCCGCGAAAAGCGACACCCCTTGCGATGTCACTCCGGACAGTCTTTCCCTTTCTACTCCCATAATGAGTAACTTCCTGCTGACTCATTGTCTTTTTTACATGAGGACGAAAATATCATGAGCCTGACTCTCATCGTTTCCTTAGCTATACGTCTCATGGCCATGGCCTGGTCCATTGTCCTGCTGCGCCGGATGAGAGACTGGCGGATGAGCTTTTTGACCGTGATGCTAGGGTTGATGGCCCTGCGCCAGGGACTCACCCTGATGACAGGGAACCACTGGACTGTCTCCGGCATCGGCCATTTAACCGAGCTTCCCGGACTGGTAGTCAGCTTCATGGCGCTGCTGACTGTTTTTTTCCTGGAACGCATTATCACCGAACAAAAACGAACAGAGAATCATATTCAGCATCTGCAGCGTGTTCTGAAGGCGATCCGAGACGTCAACCAGCTCATTGCCAGACAAAAAGACCAGAAAGAACTGCTGCAGGAGACCTGCGAGATCCTTGCTCGAACCAGAAATTACAAGTTGGTATGGATAGGGCTGGTTCAAAAAGGTACAAAAGAGATTCTGGTCGCCGCAAAGGCCGGTCTCGAAGAAGGGTATCTGCAAAACATAAAGATAACCTGGGACGATTCAGCAACCGGCGAAGGCCCCACCGGTACCGCTGTCAAAACAAAAAAACCCTGTACAATGCGCAACATCACAAGGGATCCCCGATACCTGCCCTGGCGGAAGAGGCACTCAGGCGGGGCTATGCCTCATCGGCTGCCATTCCCATGGTTCATGAAAACAGGGTATTTGGTGCGCTCAATGTGTATTCATCTCTTCCGGATGCCTTTGACGAAGAAGAGATGGCTCTGCTGATCGAGGTTGCCGGGGACATTGCCTTTGCCCTCCAGGCTATTGAACTGGACCTAAAACGCAGACAGGCCGAAGCGCTGCGCCACAAAAGCGAGGCGCGCCTGGCTACCATTCTCGATATCGCTGTCGATGCCATCGTCTCGGTGAACCAGGACCAGCGCATCACCCTGTTCAACCAAGGCGCAGAGAAAATTTTTGGCTACCAGGCAAAAGAAGTTCTGGGGCAGTCGCATGATATCCTCCTCCCTGAACATATGATTGCAACACACCGGCAACTCATCAACGACTTTGACGGGATGATTTCCTCCACCCGTCAGATGGGGAAATCGAGACCGGAAATTCTCGGCAAGCGGAAGGACGGCAGCACGTTTCCTGCCGATGCCAGTATCTCAAGGCTGGTATTTGGAGAAGAGACCACATATACAGTCATATTACGTGATATCACTGAGCTCAAAAAAGCAGAGGCGCTCCAGGAGGGACGGAACATGGTCCTTGAAAAACTGGCAAAGGGCGCCTCCCTGGAGGAAGTACTTTCAATCCTGGTTGCAATTTCCAGGAAATATAATCCTGGAATGTTCTGTTCGGTATTGCTCCTCGATCAAGAGAAGAAACATCTCTTCCATGGAGCGGCATCCGGCTTGCCAGACTTTTACAATGAAGCCATTCATGGCCTCAAGATAGGCCCCGGTGTCGGTTCCTGCGGAACTGCTGCATACACGGGCAAACGAGTGATTGTCGAGGACATCATGACCCACCCCTACTGGGTTCCGTTCCGGGAGCTTGGCAGAAAAGCCGGATTGAGAGCCTGCTGGTCCGAGCCCATTCTGTCTTCCACGGGCCAGATATTGGGGACCTTTGCCCTGTACTATAGTGAACCGCTGGCACCTAACTCCGCGGACCTGGAATTCATCAAGTCAACGGCACACCTGGCGGGTATCGCAATAGAAAAAAAACAGACAGAAGACGCGCTGCAAAGGGCGTACGATGATTTGGAAATCAAGGTGGCGGAACGAACCAGGGAACTGGCCCTGGCCAACAGCCAGCTCAAGGAACTGGACCGGCTCAAGTCTGAATTTCTTGCCACCATGAGCCATGAACTCAGGACCCCGCTCAACTCCATCATCGGCTTTGTCGGCATCATACTCAAAGGCATAGCCGGAGACATTAACGAGGAGCAGAAAAAACAGCTTTCCATGGTGTATACCTCAGCCAAACATCTTCTGGCCCTGATCAATAATATTCTGGATCTCTCCCGGATTGAGTCCGGCAAATATGAAACCTCCCTGGAGACCGTCAGGCTTGAAGAGGTTGTTGCAGAAGTGGAGCAAACATTGTCGCCAATGGTTTCGCAAAAGGGTATACAGCTCATCAAGGAACTGCCCCGGGAGATGCCGGAAATCTACACTGACCGGCAGAAGGTGCTGCAGATCCTCCTGAATCTGGCCAACAATGCCGTGAAATTCACCGATAAGGGCGAAGTGAGAATTACCTGCACGATAGATGACAACACAGTGAAAATAAGCGTGTCCGATACGGGCACAGGAATCAAAGAGGAAAATATGGTCTATCTTTTTGAGGCGTTTCGGCAGATCGACGGCACGGCACGGCGCAGATATGAGGGGGCTGGACTGGGGTTGCACCTATGCCGGAAGCTGGTGACTCTGCTTGGAGGAGAGATATGGGCGCAAAGCGAATATGGAAAAGGTTCCATATTCACGTTTACCCTGCCTGTCAGATTGCAGGAAGGAGAACCGCATGAAAAAAAAGATCTTGATCGTAGAGGATAACGAACAGAATATGTATCTGGCAACGTTCCTACTGGAACGAAGCGGCTACGAGACTATCCAGGCCTGGAACGGGCTTGAAGGACTGGAAAAGGCACAGACAGACAAGCCGGACCTGATACTCATGGACATCCAGCTTCCCGAAATGGATGGGTACGAGGCCACCAGAAGAATAAAGAGTATGGCAGACATCAACCAGATTCCCATCGTGGCCGTAACCTCCTATGCCATGCCGGGAGACCGGGAAAAGGCCCAGGCATTGGGCTGTGCAGGCTACATAGAAAAGCCATTTGATCCGGAAATCTTTGTGTCAGAAATCGAGAAATATTTTTAAGTTACAAGGTGTATTAATGAAAATTCTGGTTGTCGATGATCTCAGCGAAAATCGCTATATGCTGCAAGTGCTGCTGCAGGGATATGGGTATGAAGTGCAGACCGCCACAGATGGTGTCGATGCCCTGAAAAAGGCCTGTCGGGATGACTTTGACATGATTATTTCCGACATCCTGATGCCCAGAATGGATGGTTTTCAGCTCTGCAGGGAGGTGAAAAAAGACAAAAAACTTAAGAAAATAGCCTTTCTCTTCTACACCGCCACCTACACCGAACCCAGCGATAAGGAGTTCGCCCTGAGCCTGGGTGCGGAACGGTTCGTTGTCAAACCTACCGAGCCGGACGAGTTCATCAACATTGTGCTGGATGTCGTCAACAAACGCAGGATAGGAGCCCTGAAAGCGCCCAAAGAACCGATTGAAGAAGAGGAAGTTTATCTGAAGGAATATAATCAGCGGCTGATCAGGAAACTCGAAGAAAAAATGCTGGACCTCGAGCAGGCGAACAAGGGGTTGAGAGAATCGGAAGCAAAGTACAGGGATCTGATAAACAATGCCAGCGATGCAGTAGTGGTTTTTGAAAAAACCGGCACAATACATTTTGTCAATCCGAGCTTCTACGAGATGACAGGTTACACTGCTGATGAAGTAAAAAAGCTGCACTTCAGCGACCTGATTCATCCCCGTGATTTAAAAATGTGTTCTGAGAATTTCAGAAAAAGAATGGCCGGAGAAGATATTCCCAGAAATTATGAGCTGCGGATTCGGAGCAAATCAGGAAAGACGATATATATAGACAACAATGCCAGTACCATAAAAAAAGAAGGCCGGATCACAGGGATATTGAGCATCATGCGGAACATCACCGCGCGAAAGCGGGCCGAGGAAGAAAAAGAAAAGCTGAAAACACAGCTGCTGCACATGCAGAAACAGGAGGCTCTTGGTACGCTGGCGGGTGGCATTGCCCACGATTTCAACAATATCCTGACCGCTATACTGGGATATGCTACACTTGTCAGAGACAGTTTACCCGAGAATGGCCGTGCGCAAAGAGACCTGGGTCAGGTCCTCAAGGCCGGGGAGCGCGCCAAAAATCTGGTTCAGCAGATTCTCACATTCAGCCGGCAGGCTGAACAGGAATGCCATCCGGTTCAGGTCCACCTGATCGTGAAAGAGGCTCTCAAGTTATTGCGGGCCTCCATTCCGAAAACCATAGAAATCCGCCAGCGTATCTGCACAGAAGATACAACCATCCTGGCTGACCCCACAAAAATCCATCAGGTAATGATGAATCTCTGCACCAATGCCTACCAGGCCATGCGCGATCACGGCGGTGTCCTGGAGGTGCGGCTTGAACCTGTTGCCGTTAATGCCGATCTTGTCAGGATGAATCCAGAGCTAAAGACCGGACCGTACCTGAGGCTTACCGTCAGTGACACAGGCCACGGCATGGACGACGCCACGCTGAGACGGATTTTTGAACCATATTTCTCGACCAAAAAAAAGCAGGGCGGGACCGGCCTGGGCCTTGCCGTGGTCCATGGGATTGTCTCCGGTCTTGGCGGGACGATTTCCGTAGAGAGCAAACTGGAGACCGGGACCACGTTTCATGTTTATTTTCCGCTGGCTGATCAAGCGGAAACATCTAAGGGTTTTCCGGATCCAGAACCTGTTCCCGGAGGCACAGAGAGTATTTTATACGTTGACGACGAACAGCCAATAGCCCATCTCGGCCAGCGGATGCTGGAGTCCCTTGGCTACGATGTCACCTCCTGCACCAGCAGTGTTGAAGCACTGGATATCTTCAGTCGCCGGCCGGATAAATTTGACCTCGTAATCACCGACCAGACCATGCCGACCATGACCGGAGTGGATCTGGCCATGGAACTGATGCGTATCCGCCCTGAGATTCCGGTAATCCTTTATACTGGTTTTGACGAAATGGTTACTCCGGAACTGGCCAGACAAATAGGCATACAGAAGCTTATGATGAAGCCTGTTGCGAAAAACGAACTGGCATCTGTTATCAGAAAAATTCTGGACTGACAGGGACGATCCATGAAGTGACAGAAACAGTGGACACAAATTGACGATCCATTAAACTGTTCGGAGAGGGATTGATTTTCTGGTAAAAAAATAGAGAGGAGAACTTCCTTGGGCAAAAAAAATATCAAACGGGATCTACTCAAGCTTGCCGTTGCCCTGATTGCATTTGCTGCCCTGTGCTACGGCATTTATTATGTCAGTAAAGGGGTAGACAGGGAGAACAAATATACCCATCCGATCACCCGGCCCGGCGCGAGCTGGTAGGAGCCGACCAGCCGGCCGATGACTTTTACGCACTGAGCGCCAGGCAGGATCAATCCTCGGTCTTTTTCAGGGCATCACCAATAGAAAGCGCGTAAGGATGATGTTTGCGAAGGAAAACGGGCATCCTGTTCCGAGCCTGTCGAGCCTGCTCCATGGTGTCGTAGGTTCCATAAAAGACAAAGAGCACCGGTGGCGTGGTCTTCTTGCGCAAGATAAAGAGCTGATCCATGATGGCATAATAATCGTCCCTGGCAAGCATCTGCTTAAGATTTTCTTCTGCCTGCGCCGACGTCAACATCATCAGCTGAATGGTATACTTGTTGCGATAGGCACCTGCCACCCAACCGGCAGTGGCTCCCAGGCGCTCTCGGAACAAATTTTCTCCGCTGCGGTCTGCAACCGGCGCACCGGTCTTTTCTTCAGCTTGCTTCGCGCCAGCCGTTTCTGGCGAAACAGGCTGCGCACTTTCCGAACGCGGCTGGAGCGTGGCGTCCATTTCAGCCGGCTTTGCCTGGTCATTACCCTGTCCGCTGTTCCCACCTGATTCTCTGACAACGGATTCCTGCTCTGCCCTGCCCTTTTCCTCTGGAGCAGGCTCTTCAGGCGTGAGGGTTTGTCTTTCACTGGTTGCTGAAGGTACAGCAGGGGCTGCCGGTCCCCTGGAAACCAGGCTCGCATCATCTCCCCCACGAAACAAAAGCAGAAGCAGAACCAGCACAAAAAGTGCTGCCCCTGTGCCCCATACCATTTTTCTGTCCTTGAAAATTTCCGGCGGCAGGGAAAGTGGAAGAGCAATTTTCTTCCCGTCCTTTTCGCTCCGCGTCCCTTTTGCCGGCCCGCTGTCATCATCTTTTACATGATCAAGCAACACGAGAAACGATTTTTCCGTGCACGAGGTCTGCAGCGCCTCTTCGGCGAGGATATTGGTCAGACGCAGGTTCCCTTTGGCAGCAGAAAATATCTTATCAACAGCTCCCTCTGTAAAAATATCCTGATGCGCTTCATCAGGCAGCCCTGCGGCCTGCAGGCGAAATTTCAGATACTGTCCTGTCTCTTCCCGGGAGAGAGGCTCCAGAAAATACCCACCATTGGTATCAATGCCCGAACAAAAAACAGTAAGCTGCTCAAGGTTGATATCAAGTCCTGGCCGGCCAGCCAGCAAAATGGTGAGAACTCCGCTCTCTTCTGTCTCGCAGAGAACCTTGAGCAGCCGCTCAAGGGTGGCAAGAAAAAGCTTTTCCGCCTCATCGATAATGACAACGACCCGCTGACCTGCCTTGTGCCGGCGCTCAAGCTGGGCGCGGAACTCCCGGGTCAGACTGCGATCCGGATCTTCGGCCGGTGGCATCCCCAGGTCATAACAGACAACCCGCATCAGGTCGTCAAAGGAACCAACGGGATTGTCGAGATAAACCACATCAACCCTGTCGCCAAGCCGCGTTGTCAAAATCCTGCAGATCAGCGTTTTCCCGGACCCTTCACTGCCGACAAGCTTGATCAGCGGCCTGCCGGATTCGATATCAGTCACCAGGGAATCCAGGATGGCGTCCCTGCCGGCGCCGGGGAAAAACACTTCTGGATCAGGCGGTTCCTGAAATGGCGACTTATTCAGATGAAAATGTTCAAGATACATGACAACAACACACCTTGCTCCAGTTTGCAGCTTTCTTCCAGGAAGATCCGGCCCCGGCAGCTGCCGGAACCTTACCTGCCAAAACAGGCAGTTTATGGGTAATTATCAATAAATTATCGTATCCTGTAAACCATTTTCCACAGATTTCTGTTTTTTACCCACTCTCCGGGCCGGGGACCGTAAAATGAGATGTTTATTCCTCCCCCGGTTTCCGTTCAGCCCATTTCCGTGTAGAATGATTTTTGAGAATGTATCCTGGGAAAAACCACAGTTTATGACTGGAGATAGTGAATGAATGGCGCCCAACTGCTTGTCAGGTCCCTTGAAAACGAAGGAGTTACCCATATTTTCGGTATACCCGGCGAGGAGAATCTCGCCTTTCTCGATGCCCTGCGCACGTCATCGATCAAACTGATCCTGACCCGCCATGAACAGGCTGCCGGTTTCATGGCCGCGACCTGGGGCCGGCTCACAGGACGTCCCGGAGTCTGCCTGGCGACCCTGGGTCCCGGGGCAACCAACTTTGTAACATCGGTCTCCTATGCCCTGCTGGGCGGCATGCCGGTCCTGTTCATCACCGGCCAGAAACCGATCAAGAAATCCAAGCAGGGCCGGTTTCAGATCATCGACGTGGTGGGTATGATGGAGCCCATCACCAAGATGACCAAACAGATCGTCGGTGCCGACTCCATTCCAGCCCTGGTCCGGGAGGCTTTTCGGGTGGCGGTGGAGGAAAAACCGGGTCCGGTGCACCTGGAACTGCCCGAGGATATCGCCGCCGAGTCTTCCGAGTCCGAGGTCTTTCCTGTAACCTGGCCCCGGCCGCCCCAGGCCGGACCGGAGGCGCTGGCAGAGGTGGCGGACATTATCCAGCAGGCCAAAAATCCCCTGCTCCTGATCGCGGCCGCGGCCAACCGGCGCGTGACATGCGGTGCCCTCGAGGACTTCATAGAACGGACCGGGATCTATTTTTTCAGCACCCAGATGGGCAAGGGCGTGGTCAACGAATATCATCAGCGCTCCCTGGGCTGCGCGGCTCTCTCTGACCAGGACTATGTCCACTGCGCCATCGACCATGCCGATGTCATCATCAACGTCGGCCACGACGTGGTGGAAAAGCCGCCCTTTTTCATGACCAGGAACGGTGTCCGGGTCATCCATCTCAATTACTTCACTGCGGCCCTTGACCAGGTCTATTTTCCCCAGCACGAGATCATCGGCGACATCTGCACCACACTGACAGGGCTTGGTGCGCTCATCCGCCCGGATTCCCTGGGCGGAGACGGTTATTTCGAGCGTATACGCCGGGCCATCGAGAAAAATGTCTATCAGGAACAGCCACCCTATCTTTTCCCCTATACCCCGCAGCACCTGGTGGCGGAGATCCGGGCCATCATGCCCGAGGATTCCATTCTTTCCCTGGACAACGGCATGTACAAAATCTGGTTTGCGAGGAATTACCGGGCCACCTGCTCCTGCTCGGTCCTGCTCGACAACGCGCTGGCCACCATGGGAGCAGGGTTACCGGTGGCCATTGCGGCCAAGATGCTCAACCCGGACCGGAAGGTGGTGGCGGTCTGCGGGGACGGTGGCTTCATGATGAATTCCCAGGAAATGGAGACCGCGGTCCGGCTGGGACTCGACCTGACGGTCCTCCTCCTGCGCGACGACGGACTCGGCATGATCCGCTGGAAACAGGCGGGCATGGGTCTGACTGAATTTGGCCTTGACTTCGGCAATCCAGATTTTGTCCGCTACGCGGAAAGCTATGGGGCCCAAGGGCATCGGGTGACCAGGGAGGGGCAACTCGGCACCCTGCTCAAGCAATGTCTCAATTCCCCCGGGATCCATCTCATCGACCTGCCGGTGGACTACCGGGAAAATAAAACCGTTCTCATCGAGGAACTGCGACAGAAGAGCTGCATCATATAAGATCACAGCGGGCAAGAGGCAAGAGACTTCAGCCAGTTGACAACCATGGCCCTGGCAGGTATATAATAGATAACTTCTATAAGTATTATATAACTTCCAGAATGTTCTGCCCGACAACCGTCCCCCAGCCCCAAGGAGAACAGGTATGCAACCGGACCAGGAACGCCGTCGTCACCCTCGGTTTCTTGTGAAGGAGGGAACCCTTGCCATCAATGACCAAATTGTCGGTCCGGTCATCAACATCAGTCTGGGCGGCATGGCATTCGAGTACTACGACAACGACATGCGGGATGCCCAGGAGATGGACATGGGCATCTTTTTCAGCGAAACCGGTTTTCTGCTTACCAACCTGACCAGTGAAGCGGTCTACGAGGAAACGGTTGATTCCAGTGTCAGCTTTCTTCCTCTTACCCGCAAACGCACCTCGATCAAATTTGTCGATCTCACCCCGACCCAGCGCCAGAAGCTGCTGCGTTTCATAGAAAACCACACCTGTGGACTGGCCTGAGCCCCGAGACCACCGGAATTACGGGTTCTGCGGCCGAGACGCCAAAGAGTGGTCCGGAAGGATTGCCCGGCCCCCAACACCCGGCCCGAGCCCTACGCCAACCCAGGCAACAGCGTCCTGACATCCGGCCGAGCCGGCTTCTCTGATTCCTGAACAGCCTTCACACACGACCATGCCTGTATTTCAGCTGCCACGGGAACCTCTCTTTCCGTCCCCCGATCTTGCCGAACCCGGCGGCCTTCTGGCCGTAGGTGGCGATCTCTCTCCAGCCCGTCTTCTGGCCGCCTATCGCGAAGGTATTTTTCCCTGGTATTCAGAAGGGGAACCGATCCTCTGGTGGTCACCGGCGCCTCGCCTGGTGCTCTTTCCGGAAAAGTTCCACCTGCCCCGCCGCCTGGCCCGTACCATACGCAGGAAAACCTTTCGGGTAACCGCGGACACCGCTTTCCGGGATGTGATCAGTTCCTGCGGCACCCTGAGGGAGAAATCCGGTGAGGGAACCTGGATAACCAGGGACATGCTTGAGGCCTACTGCCGCCTCCATGAACTGGGATACGCCCACTCCATCGAATGCTGGCAGGACGATACCCTGACCGGCGGGCTGTACGGGGTCTGCCTGGACCGGGTTTTCTTTGGGGAATCCATGTTCACCAGGGTCCGCGACAGTTCCAAAGTTGCGCTGGCAGCCCTGATCGAGCATGCAATCGCCACCGGGATTGCCATGATTGACTGCCAGATGACCACCGATCACCTGCTCCGCTTCGGGGCCCGGGAAGTATCAAGGGAAAGATTTCAGGAGTTGCTTGACAGGTATATTGACGGGTTGCAGCCACAAAAAAAATGGCGCCTGCACTCGACCGACTAGGAGGAAAGTCGGCTGCTACAGGCGCCCGCCAGGAAGGAGGAGGTTCGCTGGTATTGCCTCTACCCTTGAAAAAAGTTGGCAACACGTTTCCGAAATTCCAGGCCGCTCCAGCAACTGGCCCGGCTCCTGTCTTTTCGGAATCGATCAAGGGGGAAGAACACCTGTACCGGCGCTGATATTTAGTGCCGTTACATATCCGAACTCACCTTTACTATAACTACCACATTGTGTCTGTCAAGCGAAAAAGATAACTTTTCCCACCAGACAAAAACTAACCTAGTGATTTCAAGATATTATTGTTCGAGATCGAACTCATAGGGAAGAGTTGAACGGCGAAAATGCTTGATGATTTTCTTCAGAGATTGAAGATTGCCCACCCGGAAATTTACCTCCCAGGCCTGCTCGCCGCCGGGGGTGCCGCCCAGGGCGACAATATCGTCGATCTTCATCTCCTCCGGGGCCACGGAAAGGAGCATGAACAGCCGATGCCTGGTGGCGGCCAGGATAATGAGCTTCTGCGGTTTGGTCACCCTGGTTTCCCGCATTTTCCAGCGCACCTCCACCGCATCTTCGCGCTGGAACTTCAACTTCTGTAACCGGTGACAGTCCTTGCGGTGGAGAGAGAGTCCCCGTTCGCTCAACAGGCCGATAACCCCCTTGTCCAACGGTGACGGCTTGCAGCAGGCGGAGGACTTGACAACCACCGGATCCACGGTGGACAGCTCGATCCTGTTAAACACGCCCGTGGGCAGCTGCAGGGTCTCGCGGCCGGCATACAACCCGTGGCGCATCTCGTAGATAAGTTCCCGCAGCCGGACTCTCCCCTCGCCCACCTGGAGATAGAGGTCCTCCATGGAGTCGATCCCGAAATAGGCCAGGATATCAGCCATGCCTTTTTTTTCGATCACCTCCAGAGGCAGGCCGTAGCGGCGCATCTCCTGCTCGAGCACCGAGCGACCGATCTCGCGGGAAACCGCCTGGCGACGCTGACGGAAGGCCTTGGCCAGTTCAGAACGGGCCCGAGGGGTCTGGCAGAGTTTCTGGATATCCGGGTCAAAGCTGACCGGAGTCTCCTGGCGAATGATCTTCACCACATCCCCGTCTTTTAAGACCGTGTCCGGCTCAACCCTCCGGTTACCGATAAGGGCGGCGAGACAGGAGTGGCCAATGGCGGTATGGACCCGAAAGGCAAAATCAAGCACAATGGAATTCACCGGCAGACAGATGAGGTCACCCTGGGGGGTGTAGGTATAGATCTCCTTGCGGCCGCTGGCCGCGATCATGTCCCGGTAGGACACGGAGTCCTCGCTGCCGAGGATATCAAACATCTCCTTGATCTCCCGCACAAAACGGCTGCGCTCCTTGCCGCCCGTGGTCCAGTCTCGAACCAGGCCCCGCTGGGCCCGGCGGGCCATCTCCTCGGTCCGGATCTTGAAAAGAAATTTCCGGCCTTCAATGTTTGCCCGGGCATGGAGTCCCTGGTAGCCGGAAGGTTTGGGGTTAGCGATGAAGTCTCGGATGGTGCGGGGAATGGGCGGATAGATGCTGTTGAGTGTTCCCAGAGCCTGGTAGCATTCGCCCCGGCTGGCGGCAACGATGAGAAACTCCTGGGGGTTTTCGATCTCTTTTATCAGGATCCGGTGGCGTATATCATAATAGCCCCACAGCCCCTTGGTTCGCAGGGTCACGGTGGCATTGATCCCCTCGCTGTCCAGGGCCTTCTGGACCTGATCCCGAATGGTCAGGGCCTTGGGATCGCTGCGCAGCTTATTGATATGAAGCTGGAGCTTGTTGCCCTGCCGGGGAAACTTGTAGGCCAGGGCCAGATTATAGAGCTCGCGCTTGATGGCAAAGAGCCCGAGGATGGTGGCCAGCGGTGCGTAGATATCCAGGGTCTCGTCGGCTATCTTCTGGCGCTTGTGCCGGGGCATGGATGACAGGGTCCGCAGGTTATGCAGCCGGTCGGCCAGCTTGACCACCATAACCTCCGGTTTGGCTGCGGCCCCGGAAAATATCTTGCGGTGAACCAGCTTTTTGAAGGTCTGCTTGTCGCCGGTATAATGGGTGACCTTGGTACACCCCTCAACGATGGCCTCCACATTGGCCCCGAATTTCCTGCGCAGCAACTCAGCGGTCACATACTCCACATCCTCCATGGTATCGTGGAGCAGAGCGGCGGCCAGGATCTCCGCGCTGCGGATATCGAGCTCCTCGGCCAGGATCTTGGCCACATGGCAGGGATGCATGATATAGGGATCACCGGAGCGGCGCCATTGATTTTCATGGGCCTGACAGGCAAAATCCAGCGCCTCCCAGAACACGCTGGTCTCAGGACCGGTGCCGATAAAAGACGCCATCTCCTGACGATATTTCTCTATATCAAATTTCCGATACTGCATACTCTGCCATACATCCGACTTGATGGAATAACCATCATGCACCAATCAACCGGTGGCCACGGTTTTGCCCCGGAAAAATTCCTTCTGCATGATTTCTATCAATGGTGTACAATAGACACGAACAGTACACCACGCAACCTGCCCACTGTAGCAGAAGAGCGGTGGTGAACAAAGAAAAAACAGGCCGGTTGCCGGAAGATTCCCATAAGCCCCATTTCCTGCCAGCAGATAAAAAAAAATCAAGAGAAACAACATCCCTACATGCCAAGAAAAAGATCATCACGTCGTAAAACCGCCCATACTTCCTCCAAAATCAAACATTCCGGCAAAACAGCCTCCGGACAGATCCAGCTTGCGGATCAGATTCTGGCCTTTCTCAGTTCCTTGAAAAAGGGAGCCTCACTGGCCCATATCCTGTCGGCCCTGGAACTGCCCCGCATGCAGCGACAGGCGGTTCGCGACCTGCTCGACAGCCTGGTCCGCTCCGGCAAGCTGGAACAGCAGGGCAAAAAGTTCCTGCTGGCCAGCGATGCCGGACTCCTCACCGCCACCCTGGACGTCACTGCCCGGGGGTTTGGCTTTGCCACCGTGGAAGATACAATACCGCGGGAAAATGACATCTTCATTGCCCAGTCCCACATGAACGGTGCCAGCCACGGAGACACGGTGCTGGTCCGGATCATCGGCAAATCCCGGGGCCGCCTTGAGGGTCGGGTGGTCAAGGTGGTCAAACGTGGCCTGACCAGGCTCTGCGGGGTCTACACCGCGGCCGGCAAGATGGGCCACGTGACGCCGGACAATGAAAAACTGCCTTTCACGGTCACCGTCCGCCGCTCCAATACCCACGGCGCCCGCGACGGCGAGGCAGTGCTCCTGCAGATCATCGATTACGGCACCGGCAGCCATCCTCCCGAGGGCAAGGTCCTCGAGGTGCTGGGCGACCCGCTTTCTGTACCGGTGCAGATCCGGATGGCCATCGAACAGTTCGAGCTGGACCGCATGTTTCCCCGGGAAGTACTGGAAGCTACAGCAGCGCTTGAACCCCTGACTACCTGTGACGAAGGCCGGGCCGACCTGCGTCATATTCAGCATGTCACCATTGATGGCGAGACAGCCAAGGACTTCGACGATGCCATTGCTGTAGAGGAGACAACCAGTGGATACCGGCTCTATGTTTCCATTGCCGATGTCAGCCATTATGTCACCCCCGGTTCGACGATCGATAAAGAGGCCTATAAACGGGGCACCAGTGTCTATCTGCCAAACCTTGTCCTGCCCATGCTCCCGGAACGGCTCTCCAACGATCTCTGCAGCCTGGTTCCTGATCAGGACCGGCCCGCCTTCACCGCAATTCTCGACTTTGACCGGGAGGGAAACCGGATAGGAGAAAAATATACAAAATCCATGATCCGCTCCCACCAGCGGTTCACCTATAACACGGTAAACGCCATCCTGTACCTGCGGGACAACCAGGTGCGCAACCGGTACCGGCACCTGCTGCCCATGCTGGACAATGCCAGACGGCTGGCCACCCTGCTCTTTGATCGCCGCATGCGCAGGGGCAGTCTCGGCTTCAACATCCCGGAACCTTTCGTCCTGCTCGACGGCGACAGGATAGTCTCCATCACCCGGGCCGAACGGAACCAGGCCCACCAATTGATCGAGGAGTACATGCTGGCCGCCAACGAGGCCGTGGCTCAGACCATGGCCGAAGCCGGGGAGCCGGTCCTCTACCGGGTGCACGAATACCCGGACCCGGCCAAGGTGGAGCAGTTCACCGAGGCGGCCCAGTCCCTGGGTCTGGAACTGCCGAAGACCTCCAACGAACCGGCCTGGTTCGCCCGGATCCTGGACGAGGCCCACAAATCACCGGCCGAGTATGTCATCAACAATCTCCTCCTGCGCACCATGCAGCAGGCCCGTTATTCACCGGAAAATCTCGGCCATTTCGGACTGGCAGCGGAGTATTATCTCCACTTCACCTCGCCCATCCGCCGCTATCCCGACCTGGTCGCCCACCGGGCCCTGCAGCATCTCCTGACCAGGAAAAAGGGGGAAAGGCAAAAACCGCTTGTTCCCAAGGGCACCACCCTGGCCGATGCGGCCCTGTATCTCTCGAAACGGGAGCGGATCGCGGTAAATATCGAGCGCAACGTCCAGTCCCGGCTCAATGTCCTCTTTCTTAAAGACCGGGTTGGCGAGACCTTTGATGCCATCATTTCCGGGGTCACCCCCTTTGGCCTGTTCGTGGAACTGCTGGAATATTTCATCAGCGGCGCGGTCCCGGTTCGTGAAATGCAAGACGATTATTACATCCATGACAGCCGGGCCAACCGGCTGATCGGCGAACGCACCGGTATCACCTACCAGCTGGGTGACCTGCTCCGGGTTCGGCTCGATCATGTGGACATACTGGCCAAACGTCTCACCTTTTCCATCTCTGCCGAAATGGCCGACACCGCCGAGGGACAGGCGGACTGACCCGATTCCCAGCCACCAGCAGAGGATCTCCATGACCAAGAAGAACGCCCGGCCGGGAAAGTCGGTTATCGTCATCCGGGATCTCAGCTTTTCCTACGGGGAACGGCTGATTCTCGAGAACGTGAACCTGGTCATCCATGAGCGGGAGATGATCGGTATCATCGGCCCCAACGGCGGCGGCAAGACCACCCTGCTCAAACTGATTCTCGGCCTGCTCAAACCGGACCGGGGCTCCGTCCTGGTCTTTGGCCAGCCACCGGAAAAAGTGGCCCACCGGATCGGCTATGTGCCGCAGCACATGCAGTTTGATGACCGTTTCCCCGTCTCGGTTCTTGACGTGGTACTCATGGGGCTGGCCGGCCGCGGCGGCCTGGGGCCCCTGCCCGGAAAGATGAAGGAAAAAGCCCTGCAGACCCTGGATCGGGTCGAACTGAGTGCATATGCGCACCATCCCTTTGCCGGCCTTTCCGGCGGCCAGCGCCAGCGGGTCCTCATCGCCAGGGCCCTGGCCGGGGAACCCGAGATGCTCCTTTTTGACGAACCCACGGCCAACGTGGACTCCAGGGCCGGGGAAAAACTCTACGCCATCCTGCACCAGCTCAACCAGGAGATGACCATCCTGGTGGTGTCCCATGACATCGGTTTTGTCAACCAGCAGATAACCTCAGTGGTCTGTGTCAACCAGCAGGTTCAGATCCATCCGACCAGCGAACTGGCCGGCCACAACATCATTGATCTCTACGGGCGGGACATTGCTCTGATCCGCCACGACCACCGCTGCTCGCCGGAGGGACACTCATGCTCCAGTTCCTGAGAGACTTTCAGCAGTTCACCTTCCTCCAGCACGCCCTGCTGGCCGGCATGCTGGCCTCGGTGGCCTGCGGCGTCGTCGGCTCCTATGTCACGGTCCGGCGCATGACCTATGTCACCGGCGCCATTGCCCACTGCACGCTGGGAGGCATGGGTATTGCCCGCTACCTGCAGAAAACCCGCGATATTGACTGGTGCAGCCCGCTGCTCGGCGCCATTCTGGCGGCCCTTGCGGCGGCACTTGCCATCTCCTTCATGCAGCATCGGACAAAAGCACGGCAGGACAGCGTTCTGAGCGGTATCTGGGCCGTGGGCATGGCGGTTGGCATCCTCTTTATCGCCCGGACTCCAGGATACAACGAGGACCTGATGAGTTATCTCTTCGGAGACATTCTTATGGTTTCCAGCACCGACCTGCTGCTGATCACTCTGCTCGACCTGCTGGTCCTGGGAACCATCTATCTCTGCTATCCGCGCCTGCTGGCCATCAGCTTTGATGAGGAGTTCGCCCGCCTCACCGGTATCCGGGTCGAACTGTACAACACCCTGTTTCTCTGCCTGGTTGCCCTGACCGTTGTGCTCCTGGTTCAGGTGGTGGGCATCGTCCTGGTGGTAGCCCTCCTCGCCCTGCCGGCGGCAGCCGCCTCAAGGCTCACCTTCCGGTTACCGGCCATGATGCTTGTCAGCGTGTTTTTTTCCATGCTGGCCACCAGCGGGGGGCTGGCCCTGAGTTATGGACCGGACCTGCCCACCGGGGCCACCATCATTCTTATCTGCGCGGCCATCTTTGCAACCAGCGGCCTCCTGCAGCGTCTTGGCCTCTGGTCCGGCAACCGCTCCGGATCTTTGCCTTGACGAAAATCCGCTTTTCAAATAAAGATGAAGGTGATTTTCCGCCTGATTTCTCAGAAGCGGAGAAACGGCCTGTTCCGGAGCGGAGCTTTTTTGCTCAGAGCCGCGGCTCCCAGGAAAAAGAGCACCGCTCCCGCCCGGACACGCGCATGATTATTTTCCTTTTCCGACAGAGGTACTTCCCATGGAAGAGACAAGCTGGATCACTAAGATCATTACCAACCCCTATGCCCTGGTGCCCACCCTGCTCCTTTTATTTGCACTCTTCATGTGGCTGCGCAGCCAGCTGACCATCAGGAAACTGCACAGAGACATCAAGAAACTGCGCGAACACCTGCACACCAAGCTGGAAATCGACTCGGAAGAGATGGAACGGCGCAAGAAAGAGATGGAGCGCCTCAAGCAGGAACGGGACAACCTCCGCAATATGGTTCAGGTACTCAACCAGAAACCGGGCAAACAGGAAATCCGCCAGGCCCATATTTACCAGAAGGCCATCGACATCATGTTCGAGAAGGCGCCCGGCTTTGCCCCGGCCTGGCAGATCACCCTGAAGGAAGCTGAAGAAGAGATGAAAAATGCCGAAAAAGGCATTATTCCCTTTTTCAAGCGGTTCAAGGGCTCCACGGGTCTGCCCAGCGGCGACTCGGACAGGTCCAGGGACAGGAAATCCACCCTTGAACTGGAAGACCCTGCAGCTTCCTGAAATCCCATCTGCCAGAAAGACCACTCCCCAGACCTGCCATGGAACCTGATGCACAGCAACCCGGCATGCTGCCCGGCTCGGCCCTGATTCTGGTCGGGCCGCGCTACCCGGAAAACATTGGCGCTTCGGCACGGATTGCGTGCAATTTCGGTATCGAGCAGCTCATCGTTGTCAGCAGGGAAGAACCTGACCAGGAACGGATGCTCAAGATGGCCACCCACAAGGCCGCCCATCTCATCCATTCCCTGCAACGCGTTGAGACCACTGCGGCCGCGGCCGAGCCATTCCAGTTCATAGTCGGGACCACTGCCCGCCAGGGCCGACACCGGGTCCTGGAAAAGACGCCCCGGGAGGTCATGGATGAACTGGCGCCCCTGGCCAGGGGCGGTAACCGCATAGCGCTCATGTTCGGGCCCGAGAACACCGGGCTCACCAACGAGGACCTGGATCTCTGCCAGTTCCAGTCCACCATTCCCACGGTCAACTTTTCCTCACTCAACCTGGCCCAGGCCGTGGCCATTCACTGCTACGAACTCTCCATGGCCCTGACCGGAGCCAAAAGCCATCCGCCCGCGGATGCCGAGTATGCCAACTCCTTTGAACTCGAGGGCATGTATGAGCATATCGAGGAGGCCCTGACCAGGATCACCTTCATCCACGACACCAACCGGACTTACTGGATGCGCAATATCCGCCAGTTCCTGAGCCGGGTCAAGCTGAAGAAAAAGGAAGCCAGCATGATCCGCGGCATCTGCCGCAAACTGCTCTGGCATGAAAAGGAATCAGTGGAAGGATAGACGGGAGGTGCGCTCCCTCTGCCGGGGAGAAAGGTTGAGCCCCCTGTCCGGAATGCCCCTGAAAGGTAAACCTACAGTCCCTCCAGGGGGCAGGCGGCACAGTTCGGCCTGGACTTTTTGCAGAATTCTTTCCCCACCCGCACCAGCAGGGCGTGATATTCGTTGAACAGCGCCACGTCTTCCTCCAGATTGTCCATGAACAGTTCCTGGAGCTCGTAATAGCCGAAACTCTCATCGACCAGCTCATGCCGGAAAAGGATACGGTGGGTATAGGCGTCGATAACGAACACCGGCTGACCGGCAGCATAAAGGATAATGGAATCCGCGGTTTCCGGACCGATGCCCTTGACCGCGAGCAGTTCTTCGCGCAGGCGTTCCCTGGGCAGGGAGAGAAAATACGCCAGGTCCCCGCCCCAGTTGTCCCTGATATGGGCAAACAGATTCTGCAGCCGACCGGCCTTGATATTATAATAACCGGACGGACGGATATACCCGGCCAGGCTTTCCCTGTCCAGGGCTGCCATGGCCTCAAAGCTCATCAGACCGGCATCCTTGAGATTGGTGATGGCCTTTTCCACATTCTGCCAGTTGGTATTCTGGGTCAGCACTGCCCCCACCATGACCTCGAACGGAGTATCACCAGGCCACCAGTTCTGCGGGCCGAAATGATCCAGGAGACGGGTATATATTTGCTCAAGAAGCCGGGCTGTAGTCATGGTACCATCCTGTTTTTTTCAACCGGGTTCAGTCTCCCAGACAGATACCGATTTCCCGAGCGGTCATGACCTTGTCGCTCTCCAGATCAACCATCTTGCGGGAGCTGACCGCCTCGGCCAGGGGCACTGCCGACATGCAGGGGGGCGTCCAGGCCACCATGTGATCAAAGGTGCCAGCTTCAGCCATCCGAACAGCTGCCGCACCAAAACGAAGGGCCAGCAGCCGGTCAAAGGTGGTCGGCGAGCCGCCACGCTGCAGATGCCCCAGAACCAGGGAACGGGTATCCTTACCCAGTTTTTCCCGGATCTGCCGGGCCACCCGTTCGCCGATCCCGCCCAACACTACCTCCTGGCGTCCCAGTTCCCCCTTTTCCTTGACGACAACCGTGCCGTCCTTGGCCTTGGCCCCCTCGGCCACCACGACAATGGAGTAGTGCTTATCGTGGAGTTCGTTATCGGTTATCTTTTCGCAGACCTTATCGATATCAAAGGGAACCTCGGGGATGAGGATAACATCGGCCCCGCCGGAGATTCCTGAGTAGAGCGCGATCCAGCCCGATTCCCGCCCCATAACCTCCACCACCATGACCCGGTCGTGGGACTTGGCGGTGGAGTGGAGCTTGTCCAGGGCCTCGGTGGCGGTGGCCACCGCGGTATCAAAACCAAAGGTCCGGTCGGTGGCCTTGAGATCGTTGTCGATGGTCTTTGGTACCCCGATGACCGGCATACCCTTCTGGGCAAACCGGTGGGCTATCTCCAGACTGCCATCCCCTCCCACGGCAATGTGGCAGTAGAATCCCATCCGTTTGAAGTTTTCCAGCACCCGGTTGGAGACATCCACCACCTTGACCTCGCCGGCCAGGTTGGTAATCGGCATGGCAAAGGGATTTTCCTTGTTGGTGGAGCCGAGAATGGTACCGCCGATGGGAGTAATGCCCTCCACTTCCTTGGGAGTCAGGCGGACCAGGTCATCGTAGTCAAGCAGGCCCCGGTAGCCGCTGCGGCTGCCATAGACCTCCCAGCCCCGCATGGAAGCCGACTTGACCACCGCATAGATGACAGCGTTGAGGCCCGGCGCATCGCCTCCACCTGTGGAAATAACTATCTTACGCATGCTTCCCCCCTGGGTGTTCTGTGAAAAGTACCTGATACCGACTGGTTGTCTCAATTGTAGGGAGTAGTACCCCTTTTGGCAACCTCTTTTGCTCCGCCGTGGCCCTGCCCCAACGCCACCTTCCCAGCAAAACAACATCCCGAAAGAGGAAATTTCGTGGACCTCACCCGGACACGGCAGGAATCATTTTCATTTACAGTTGACTTCCGTGGCGAAGTGTCGTATTCTATTTAAGATAAAATAGAGACAACTACATCCTGAACCAGGATGTTGGGATTTTTTTCAATACTGCAAGGAGGATGTCATGCTCGAAGTGACAAGTTCTGCAATCCAGAACTTAAAAAATTATCTCTCACAAAATAACATTGACTCGGCGGTCCGGGTCGCCCTGATGCAGGGTGGCTGAGCTGGTCCCTCTCTGGGTCTGGCTCTGGATGAGCCTAAAGAAAACGATCAGAAGTTTGAAGAAGACGGCCTGACCTTCCTGGTGGAGCAGGGACTTCTCTCTTCGTGCGGCAATATCAAGATCGACTTCATCGATGCCGGTTACCGTTCCGGATTCTCCATCACCTCGACCAACCCGGTTGGCGGTGGAGGAGGATGCAGCTCGGGTTCCTGCGGTTCAGGATCCTGCGGCTGATCACCCTGCCACAACTCGTCAGATCGAGTAGGGTGAGGCAAGGTAATTAAGCTTGCCTCATCCCTCTCACAGAACCGTACGTACGGGCCTCGTATACGGCTCCTGTTTATTTTTCCTTCATACTGAAACAGAAATTCCGGTCTGTACAGATGCGAGGTCAAAGAGCCCCATTTCCCCATGCAGGCAGCTGTTGGGAAGGGCATAATGGCTCAGTGGACTTGCTGCATTGGCCCAGGAGTTCATCTTGATACTTTTGAACTCTCCTCTATAGCCCAGCTGTCTCAGTCTGCGGTGTAGCCTGCACGGCTTTTTCCACAGCTTCAACTGAACAGCACGCAGCCGTCTTCTGATCCACCTCATCAGCCGAGAAAACTCACCCTTGCAGTTCGCTATCCGAAAGTAGTTGGCAAAACCCCTCAGCAACCGGTTGAGGTCGGCTATCACCTTCTCAAGGTTCACCGGGGAGTTACGCCGGGTCATCGCCTTGACCTTTGCCTTGAAGGCCCTCACCTTGCCTCGCTGTATTCGGGTCATCACGGAGTGGATACAAACTCCAAGAAATTTAATCCCTTTGAGGCTGTGGCTTATATGGGTCTTTTCCTGGTTGACGGTCAACAGCAGTTCTTCTTCAAGATAACGACTGGCCTGGTTCAGTGCATTTTCGGCTGCGCTCTTTGACTGGCACAGGATCAGGATGTCGTCCGCATAGCGGACGATGCGGTGGCCACGATTCTTCATAAACTGATCGAAGGAATCAAGGTATACGTTGGCAATCAACGGGCTGATAACTCCGCCCTGCGGACTGCCGACCTCGCTGGCCTGCCAACCATCTCCTGTCAGAACACCGCTTTTCAAAAACTTCTCCAGCAGACCAAGAATACTTCCATCGCTGACCCGGCGACGGAACGAGGCAAGGATCAGGTCATGGTTCAACGTGTCGAAGCATTTCGACAGATCCATGTCCACTACCCATTTCCGCTCGTACGTCCGGATGAACATCGTGGCTTTGCTGATTGCCTGGTGACAACTCCGACCAGGACGGTAGCCGTAGCTCGACGGATGGAAATCGCGGTCAAATATTGGTTGAAGTATATCCAGCAGGGCCTGCTGTACCACACGGTCACGGACTGCAGGTATGCCGAGTAGCCGTTTCCCGCCGTTCGGCTTCGGGATCTCCACCCGTCGCACGGCCAGCGGCTGGTAGCTCTTGTCCTGCAGTTCCGTCAGGAGATGATCGATATTGGTCGCAAGTGATCCGGCAAAATCATCGATGGACTGGCCGTCTATACCGGCAGCTCCTTTCGAGGATTTCACCTTGTAGAATGCCTTGACCAGGTTCTCCCGGCTCAGCATTCGATCATATAGGCTGTACCAGACGTCAACCATGCTCCTGTCCTGCGTTTCCCTTCCTCTATTTCCACGTGGAGACTTCGGTTCTTCAATGGGCGCGACCGCTTTCTATCCTCATGGGCAATATACGATCAACACTCCCATCTACTCCGATGAACGGCCAAAATCGGCAGAGGACCTGTCACGGCATACCGCCGATAGCGTGCCCCGTCCCGTCGGACGGCTTGTGTTCAGTCTGCCAGGTGTCCATAGATTCCGGAAAACCTTCAAATAAACTTCATCCCTTCGCAACAGATATGGCTTTTGGCTCATAACTGCCCCCAACGAACCAGGCCGTTGGGTCATCCCGGTTTTATCCTCCACACTGTTACCAGGCTTCACAGGCCGGAATTTCATCACTACTACGGAATCATCTGCCACCTCACACCGCTTCGATCCGCCTTGGATTTCTCCTTGTGCTTCTCTTTTTCCGCTTAATGCGGAAACAGTGCAAGGCTTCCCCGGTTAAGGCGAACTCCCTGTGAGCGACCACATCCTCAATCACGTATCAGGACTGACCAGGTATCGGGCTTCGCGCTATTTAGGACGCTTACCCTCCTGATACGCCGAATCAGGTTCGCTTGCGCTATGTGCCGCTCACTTCCTATCGCTTCCTTCAGACCCTGCCGTTACCAGCAACGCCCTTACGATTCGGATTGTCTTCCCCCTGGTCAGGGTGACGCCTGCTTAACACAGGCTGGGTTTGCCCGCCATGCCGGGCAAACTACAAGGCCCCTGCCGGAAACGGCAGGGGCTTTTTTTATCCCTTCCATCCCAGCCAGCTTCACGGCCAACCAAGCAATTTTCCTGCCATATTCTTGACACCCCGAAAAACAGACTTATTTTCTCCTGTGAACAAAATTCGAATACACAAATCCTTGTTCTTAAACCTGATTCATGGCGCAGGCACGTAAAGTGCCCGATATATTCCAAACTATGGACAATGATACATGAAAGAAACGGGCAGCGTTGCCCCAACATGGTTGAGAACAGGAGAGGAGGAAACATATGCAACTTGATAAATTTACCCTGAAATCCCAGGAGGCCATCCAGACGGCCCATACCCTGGCCCAGAACAACTCCAACCAGGAGCTCCAGCCCGAGCACCTGCTCAAGGCAATTCTGGAACAGCCCGAGGGTGTGGTTGTACCGGTCCTGCAGAAAATGGGCGTGGAGCCTTCCGTTATCCTTGCTGAGACCAATCAGCTGATCGAGGCTCTGCCCAAGGTATCCGGCAGTGGTGCCGGCCAGGTCTATGCTTCGGCCCAGTTCAAGAAACTGCTGGACGAGGCTTTCAAGATCGCCACCAACATGCAGGATGAGTATGTCAGCCAGGAACACCTGTTCATGGCCATGCTTGCCGACTCGTCGCTCAAGGTAAGCAGTATGCTGGGCCGGCTCGGCGTGACCAGCGACGCCTTTCTCCAGGCCCTGACCACTGTCCGGGGCAGCCAGCGGGTCACCGACCCCTACCCTGAAGACAAATACCAGGCTCTGGAAAAATATGCCCGTAACCTCACCGACATAGCTCGACAGGGCAAGCTGGATCCGGTCATCGGCCGGGACGAGGAAATCCGCCGGGTGATCCAGGTCCTCTCCCGCCGCACCAAGAACAATCCGGTCCTCATCGGCGAGCCGGGTGTCGGCAAGACCGCCATTGTCGAGGGCTTGGCCCAGCGTATCGTCAATGGTGACATCCCGGCAACCCTGGAAGGAAAACAGGTTATCTCCCTGGATCTGGGCGCCCTGGTGGCCGGTGCCAAGTATCGCGGTGAATTCGAAGACCGGCTCAAGGCCGTCCTCAAGGAGGTGGAAGACAAGGCCGGCGAGATCATCCTCTTCATCGACGAGATCCATACCCTGGTCGGGGCGGGCGCTTCCGAAGGCTCCATGGACGCCTCCAACATGCTGAAACCGGCCCTGGCCCGGGGTGAGCTGCACTGCGTCGGCGCCACCACCCTGGACGAGTACCGCAAGTACATTGAAAAGGATGCCGCCCTGGAGAGGCGGTTCCAGCCGGTACTTGTAGAGGAGCCGAGTGTCGAGGATGCCATTGCTATTCTGCGCGGCATCAAAGAAAAATACGAAGTGCACCATGGAGTCCGTATCCAGGATTCAGCAACCGTTGCGGCGGTGACACTGTCGCAGCGCTATATTACGGACCGGTTCCTGCCTGACAAGGCCATTGACCTTATCGACGAGGCCGCCTCCCGACTCCGGATCGAGATCGATTCCATGCCCACGGAGATCGACGAGCTGGAGCGGAAAAAGATCAAGATGGAGATCGAGATCGAGGCCCTGAAAAAGGAAAAGGACGAGGCCTCGAGGGAGCGTCTTGAAAAACTGCACAAAGAGCTGGCCGAACTCAACGATCAGCTCAACGCCATGAAAGGCCAGTGGCAGCTGGAAAAAGACGTGATCCAGCGTATCCGGCAGATCAAGAGCCAGATCGACGAGGCCCACATGGAAGAGCAGCGGGCCGAGCGGGCCGGCGACCTGAGCAAGGTGGCCGAAATCCGCTATGGGCGGATCGTCGAGCTGGAAAAACAGCTGGAAGAGGAACAGAAAAGGCTGGCCGAGATCCAGAAGGATCATCCCATGCTCAAGGAAGAGGTATCGGCGGAGGATGTCGCCGCCGTGGTGGCCAAGTGGACCGGCATTCCGGTGGACAGGCTCCTGGAAGGCGAGCGGGAGAAGCTTATCCACGCCGAAGAGGAGCTCTCCAAGCGGGTGATTGGCCAGAAAGAGGCCATCCGGGCGGTAGCCAACGCCATCCGGAGGGCCCGGGCCGGGCTGCAGGACCCGGACCGGCCGCTGGGCTCGTTCATCTTTCTTGGCCCCACCGGTGTGGGCAAGACCGAACTGGCCCGGAGCCTGGCCGACTTCCTCTTTGATTCAGAACATGCGATGATCCGTATCGACATGTCCGAATACATGGAGAAGCACTCGGTGGCCCGGCTCATCGGCGCCCCTCCCGGCTATGTGGGCTACGACGAGGGCGGTGCCCTGACAGAGGCGGTCCGGCGGCGGCCCTATTCCGTAGTCCTGTTCGACGAGATCGAGAAGGCCCATCCGGATGTATTCAATGTCCTGCTCCAGGTCCTGGACGACGGCCGAATGACCGACGGCAAGGGACGGACCGTGGATTTCAAGAATACGATCCTGATTATGACCTCGAACCTGGGCAGCCATATCATCATGGAACTCGGACAGACCGATCCAGAGGAGATGCACCGGCAGATCGACGAGCTGCTCCACAAGCAGTTCAAGCCTGAATTCCTCAACCGGATCGACGAGATCATCACCTTCCATGGACTGACCAGGGAAGACCTGCTCCAGATCGTCGATATCCAGATCGGTCGGATGGCCAAGCGGCTGGCGGAGCACAAGTACACTATCACCCTTACCGACGAGGCCAAACAGTTCCTGGTCGAGGTGGGGTACGATCCATCCTTTGGTGCCCGGCCGCTCAAACGGGCGATCCAGCGCTATATCGAAGACCCGCTGGCCCTGGAGATCCTGGAAGGCCACTTCAGGGAAGGCGACCATATCGTGGTCGACAAGGGCCTGAACAACAAATTGGTGTTCAGAAAACAGTAAGACACCAGGCCGACAAAAGGCCCATTCCGGCTGCTGCCGGAATGGGCCTTTTTTATTTTCCGCCTCCGACGCTGTCCGGGGAACCATGCCATGCAGGCGTCCCCTGACCGGACCGGCGGCCCCGGGCCGATAGCCCGGGCCCGAGAACCTGTCGGATTTTCCCTTCACCTTTGCACGAGGAACCTGCCAGTGACAACCACCAGCTCTGCGGGAGCAGTACTTCCCGCCAACGCGGACCAGTACGGCACTGCCGCAATTTCCCATGTCATGATGCCATACCACGCCAATCCCTCGGGCAATGTCAACGGCGGCGTCATCATGCAGCTCATAGACGACGCAGCCTTTGTCATCGCCACGCGCTATGCCCGGACCAACGTGGTCACAGCGTCCATCGAACGGATTGACTTCCACCGACCGGTCCATATTGGTGACCTGCTCACCCTCAAGGGCAGCATCAACATGACCCATCGATCCTCCATGGAGATCGGGGTGCGGGTGGAAAGCGAGGACATGCGAACCGGTGTAATACGCCACATCGCCTCGGCCTATCTCACCTTTGTCGCTTTGGACGGTGACGGCCACCCCACCCCCGTCCCGGCCTACGAGCCCAAGGACGAAGACAGCCGCCGGCGCAACCGGGAAGCACTGCAGCGCCGCCAGGACAGACTGCGCCAGCAGCGACGCACGACCTGAGGCTATTGACGGAGTCCGGTTACCGGCGTCGTTTCAGGCCGCCCGACGACATATCTCCTTGGCCGGGATAAGCCCGGTGGCACTTGCCGAGACGATATTCCCAGCCACCCCTGGTCCGTCGCCGGCCACAAAGAGATTCTCGACCTTTGTCTCCAGCGAACCTGAAGTCTCGACCTGGGTGGCAAAAAATTTGATCTCCGGCGCATAGAGAAGGGTCTCGTCATTGGCCACCCCGGGGACCACCTGGTTGAGCTTGGTCAACCCCTCCACCAGGTTGGTCAGGATCCGTTCCGGCAGGGCCATGGCAATATCACCGCAGACGACCTTGCTCAGGGTCGGGGTGATGTATCCCTTGCGGATCCGATGCCAGGTACTGCGCCGTCCCCGCCGCAGGTCACCAAACCGCTGCAAAATCGGCCGACCACCGCCGATTAACGTCGCCAGTTGACCTATGGATTCCCCATAGGCCTGATTGTCGGTTACCGGCTCGGTGAGCACCACTTTGGAGAGAAAGGCAAAATTGGTGTTTTCCGATTTTTTATCATGGAGGGCGTGACCATTGACACAGACAAACCGCTTGTAGTTTTCCAGAGCCACAAAACCACCGAAATTTGTACAGAAGGTCCTGGTCTGGTCGTCATATTTATTGGTCTGAATGAAAAAGGTGGGATCATAAATCGTTTCGCAGAGATCCTGCATAATATCGTTGTGCACCTCGACCCGGACCCCCACCTCGATACCGCGCTGGTGCAGCCCCAGGCCGTAGCGCTCCGCCACCTGCCCCATCCAGTCGGCCCCGCCGCGGCCGGGCGCCAGAATGACGAACCTGGCCCGATACTCCCCGCGACCGGTGACCACGCCCTGCACCCGGCCATCCTGGACGATAATGTCTTCGACATATTCCGAGGTATGGAGCTCCACCCCCCGGGAAGTAATATAATCGGCCATGCCGGCGATGTAGCCAGGCAACCTGTCGCTGCCCAGGTGTTTTTGCCGGATGAGCAGCAGATCAATACCATGCCGCTTGGCCTCCTTCCGGATATCCCTGGCTGCTTGCATATCCGTGGGATAGACCAGCCCGTCCATACCAAAACGATTGAAAATCAGCTCTGTTTCATCGATGAGGGCCCGGGCCTCTGCCACCGGCAGGAACTGAGTCAGGTCGGTCTTGCCCAGTTTATGGATATAATTCAGCTTACCATCTGAAAAAAGACCGGCCCCGCCGACCCCGCAGAGAATGTTACAGGGTTTGCATTCCTGACAGCGACGGTTGTCAGTGATGGGACAGGTTCGCTTGAGAGGGCCCCTGCCCTTTTCCAGCAACAGGACCCTGAGATTGGCATGTTCACATAAGTAATAGGCGGAAAAAAGACCGGCTGGTCCGGCCCCGACAATGATGACATCATACTGTGTTGCAGACTGCCCCGATCCCTTTGATTTCTGCATGGTACTCTCCCGGTTCCATGAAAATAAGTACAGGCTGCCCGGATCTGCCCGGGCACACTACAGCGCTCCAGGCCGACCACCCTGAAAAAGACGGCCGAGCCACACCACAGGTTGTAAACGCATACCAGAGCCCTGGCAACCTCAAGTTGCAACAGTTGTCTTTTTTTACCGCTGTGCTATAACGGCCTCAGGACCCCGATATCCCGCAACAGGATTGGGTGTCATCCCGCAAAGCTGAATAACCCACCTGGAGATATGCCATGAGCAGCGATATAGAAGACCTGAGCATCAACTACGAAGAAGACGGCACCCTGATCGTCAAGGAACTGGACAAAGAGATCCTTTCCAAGGGCGCCTGGACAACCATTTTATTCCGGTACCAGGATTTCAACCGCAGCAAGGGGGAATATGGCCCGGACAAGTTCACCATCCGACGCTACCAGAAACGGGACGGCAAGTATATCCCCAAATCAAAGTTCAACATCTCCAGCCCGGCCCAGGCCAAAAAAATTGTCGACACCCTCAGCCGGTGGCTGGAAGATGACTGAAAGATGACAGGGAAATAATGTATTTCCCCACTGCCGGCATAGAGGTACGCCCCTGGCTCCCACCCCTGGTCGCCTTCGGGATCTCCCTTTTCACCTCCATGGGAGGAGTATCCGGAGCCTTTCTGCTCCTACCCTTCCAGGTATCGGTACTTCATTTCGACTCTCCCGCGGTCAGCGCCACCAATCATATCTTCAACATCGTCGCCATTCCCAGCGGTGTCTATCGCTATGTCAGGGAAGGACGAATGGTCTGGCCTCTCACCTGGGCCGTGGTCATCGGCACCCTGCCCGGTGTGGTGGCCGGCGCCTTCATCCGGATCAGGTACCTTCCGGATCCAGCGATGTTCAAACGATTCGCAGCCCTTGTTCTGTTATACATTGCCGTGCGCCTGTTCCGGGACATCTGGAAAAAAAAGGACAAAAAACCGGTTGCAGTTTCCATGGAAGGCGAGGATGTGGTCCGCGAGGCCACTCTTGGCCTGAGGTCCATCTCTTATCTATATAGAGGTACGAAATACTGCGTATCCACCGCCAGCATCATGACACTGAGCCTGATTGTCGGCATAATCGGCGGTGTCTACGGTATCGGTGGCGGGGCGATAATCGCTCCTTTTTTTGTCTCATTTTTCGGCCTGCCGGTCTACACGGTTGCCGGAGCCGCCCTGATGGGCACTCTCCTGACCTCGGTGGCCGGGGTAACGATCTTTGAAATCCTGGCCCCGGTCTATCCCGACATGGCCGTGGCTCCGGACTGGAAGCTCGGAATTCTCTTCGGGCTGGGTGGTTTTGTCGGCATGTACTGCGGTGCCAGGCTGCAGCGATTTGTTCCCGCCAGGCTGATCAAGACCATTCTTGCCTTATGCATCCTTTTCACCTCCGGTCGATACCTTGGCCTGTTTTAACAAGTTTCCGGCAAGATAGCAGAACTACAGCTCTTCATGAAACCACGCGAGAACGAAGAAAAAGAAAAACCTCAACATTTGCTGTTGACAGGGTCCCTCAACCCATGTATCTTCTCGCCTCGTTGCTGCGGATGACTTCGCAGCCAACAAAAAAAGCTTCCACCAAGAACTTTTTTGGTTGACACAGAAACGGAAGCAGATTAAAATTGCGGACGCCGCAAGCAAAAGCGGCGAGTCGTTTACCGAAAGGCCGAACGGCATTGATCTTTGAAAACTGAACAGCATTCAAGCGGGCCGAAACGAACCTGACCGGCGGAAGCTGGTTAGGCTTTTTTGTTGAAGTCCAATCCTTGAATTCAATTCATGTGATTGGTCAGGATATAAACTGGAGAGTTTGATCCTGGCTCAGAACGAACGCTGGCGGCGTGCTTAACACATGCAAGTCGAACGAGAAAGGTTCCTTCGGGAACTGAGTAAAGTGGCGCACGGGTGAGTAACGCGTAGATAATCTACCCTCTTGTCCGGGATAACATCGGGAAACCGGTGCTAATACCGGATATCTTCCATTGCTGTCGGGTGATGGAGGAAAGGTGGCCTCTGATTCAAGCTTCCGCAAGGGGACGAGTCTGCGTACCATTAGCTTGTTGGTGGGGTAAAGGCCTACCAAGGCGACGATGGTTAGCGGGTCTGAGAGGATGATCCGCCACACTGGCACTGGAACACGGGCCAGACTCCTACGGGAGGCAGCAGTGAGGAATATTGCGCAATGGGGGAAACCCTGACGCAGCGACGCCGCGTGAGTGAGGAAGGCCTTCGGGTCGTAAAGCTCTGTCAGGAGGGAAGAAATGTTATACGGTTAATACCCGTATGACTTGACGGTACCTCCAAAGGAAGCACCGGCTAACTCCGTGCCAGCAGCCGCGGTAATACGGAGGGTGCAAGCGTTGTTCGGAATCACTGGGCGTAAAGGGCGCGCAGGCGGTTTGTTAAGTCAGATGTGAAAGCCCACGGCTCAACCGTGGAAGTGCATTTGAAACTGGCAGACTTGAGTACCAGAGGGGGAAGTGGAATTCCCGGTGTAGAGGTGAAATTCGTAGATATCGGGAGGAATACCGGTGGCGAAGGCGACTTCCTGGCTGGATACTGACGCTGAGGCGCGAAAGCGTGGGGAGCAAACAGGATTAGATACCCTGGTAGTCCACGCCGTAAACGATGTGAACTAGGTGTTGGGGGTGTTGATCCCCTCAGTGCCGCAGCTAACGCATTAAGTTCACCGCCTGGGGAGTACGGTCGCAAGATTAAAACTCAAAGGAATTGACGGGGGCCCGCACAAGCGGTGGAGTATGTGGTTTAATTCGATGCAACGCGAAGAACCTTACCTGGTCTTGACATCCCGGGAATCTCCTGGAAACAGGAGAGTGCTTTCATTAGGAAGAACCCGGTGACAGGTGCTGCATGGCTGTCGTCAGCTCGTGTCGTGAGATGTTGGGTTAAGTCCCGCAACGAGCGCAACCCTCGCCTTTAGTTGCCATCAGGTTATGCTGGGCACTCTAAAGGGACTGCCGGTGTCAAACCGGAGGAAGGTGGGGATGACGTCAAGTCCTCATGGCCTTTATGACCAGGGCTACACACGTACTACAATGGCCGGTACAAAGGGCAGCGACACTGCGAGGTGAAGCGAATCCCGGAAAGCCGGTCTCAGTCCGGATTGGAGTCTGCAACTCGACTCCATGAAGTTGGAATCGCTAGTAATCGTGGATCAGCATGCCACGGTGAATACGTTCCCGGGCCTTGTACACACCGCCCGTCACACCACGAAAGTCGGTTGTACCAGAAGTGGTTGCGCCAACCCGCAAGGGAGGCAGGCCACCAAGGTATGGCTGGTAATTGGGGTGAAGTCGTAACAAGGTAGCCGTAGGGGAACCTGCGGCTGGATCACCTCCTTTATAAGGAAGAAATCCGGAGAATGCAGAGGGATCAGGGGATAACCTTCTGACGATACTGCACCCGGATATGGGATCAACCCCGCTATGAATGCTGTTTGGTTTTGAGCGATCAAAGCCGTGGGCCTGTAGCTCAGCTGGTTAGAGCGCACGCCTGATAAGCGTGAGGTCGGAGGTTCAAGTCCCCCCAGGCCCACCAGCTTATCAGGAAGCTGATATATTTAGTGGGGGTGTAGCTCAGCTGGGAGAGCGCCTGCCTTGCACGCAGGAGGTCATCGGTTCGATCCCGTTCACCTCCACCACCAGTTAGACGTTGCAAAGTCTGTAAGGAAACTTACAGGCTTTCTAACCTTTAACTGGGTTTTGATCTTTGACAATTGAATAGCAGGGTATCTAAACTGTACATTGGTACCGCACAAGTGGATCTTTTGGATCTCCGTGCGTTGGTACTGATTGTACTACAGAGCGTTTAGTAGAACTTAGTTTGAAAAGACTTATGGTTAAGCTACTAAGGGCTGACGGCGGATGCCTTGGCACCAGGAGGCGATGAAGGACGTGGAAAGCTGCGATAAGCTTCGGTGAGCTGCTAACAGGCTATGACCCGGAGATTTCCGAATGGGGAAACCCGGCAGAGTTCATACTCTGTCATCATACAGTGAATTCATAGCTGTATGAGGCGAACGGGGGGAAGTGAAACATCTCAGTACCTCCAGGAAAAGAAATCAATTGAGATTCCGTAAGTAGCGGCGAGCGAACGCGGAGTAGCCCAAACCCATAGGCTTGCCTATGGGGGTTGTAGGACCCCAACATGGGATTGATGAGGGATAGCGGAACGGTATGGAAAGGCCGACCATAGATGGTGATAGTCCAGTACGCGAAATTCTGATTCACCCTAGGGTGTTCCTGAGTACCACGAGACACGTGAAACCTTGTGGGAATCTGGGAGGACCATCTTCCAAGGCTAAATACTACCTGGTGACCGATAGTGAACTAGTACCGTGAGGGAAAGGTGAAAAGAACCCCGGGAGGGGAGTGAAATAGAAACTGAAACCGTCAGCTTACAAGCAGTTGGAGCTCATACTTTGTATGGGTGACAGCGTGCCTTTTGCATAATGAGTCAACGACTTACCCTATGTAGCGAGGTTAAGCCGCGAGGTGTAGCCGGAGCGAAAGCGAGTCTTAACAGGGCGACATAGTTACATGGGGTAGACCCGAAGCCGGGTGATCTATCCATGTCCAGGGTGAA